>WLIC01000071.1 GCA_009702405.1 Actinomycetota bacterium | reverse complement strand
GCTTACCTAGTATTTGGTTTCCTTGGCTTTGCAAATGTTAATTTCATTAGCTTGTTGATGATTGGTGAGGAAAGAATTAATTCTCTGCTAATCAGGCAGATGCTTGTTGCTCTGGTATTTGCGGCTATTACCTTTAGGCAGCTCTCTAGGGTAAGCAGAACTGAAAAGAAGTCTTTGGTACTGGGTTGGTTTGCACTTAGCTATCTAGGCCCAGTTGCTCTTGGCGTCTATTTACCAATGTATGTTCAGTACTGGTTGCCGGCAGGAACCTGGTTAGACGAGCTATCTCCTCTTCCTTTTGTTTTAGCTCTAGCTATTCCAACTTTCTTCAACAAGTCGATTGCTAAGGGTAAGAGATCACTAACAGCACTAGATGTTCCAGTGTTAGTACTTGTGTTAATTGAACTTAATAAAGCGTTAGCTGCTGGAATCAATACCTATGAAGGCTTAGATCGTTTAGCTATTGTGCTTACCCTTGCCGCTGCATTTGCTTACTGGAGATCAGTTGCAGAAAAGCAAATAGCTTGGGTCTATGGTGGTTACGTCCTAGGTGGGCTTGGTGCTCTAGTAATAGGTAATGAATTACAGAGAAGACTGTTACCAGATCTAGTAGTTCCAGAACTTTACACAGTCTTACTTTCATTGAGCCTCTATGTTGGTGCAATCTTCTTGAGTAAGAGAACTGAACTCAAGGCAGTAACTAAGTCGTTGTTGCGAGTAGATATTCCAGTTCTGATTCCTGTTGTGATATCTATTGCATACTCAACCACTCAAGATCTATCTGATCTTTTGAACGTGTCAAGACTTCTGCTATCTGCTTTGGTTTTCACTGGCTATGCAAGATGGAAGTTAGCTTCAAGCAAGATCATGACTTGGTCAGCGCTTAGCTATCTAGGAACAATTGGTAGTGCTCTAGTGCTAGTTAGATTGCTATACATCTTTGCTCCTGGTATTTGGACTGGTCCTGAGATTATGAGCCTTGCCCTTACTGGAGCTGTGTTTGTTGGTAACCAGGGTGTATCGAAAGTTAGAGAGTTCAAGACATCGTTGATTAGATACGGTTTACCGTTTGCAACGTTGATTGTTCCTTCGATCTTCTACTCTTATGCAGCTCTTTCTGACTCGTTTGATGTTATGGGCATTGACCAGTTGATTCGTATTCTCACATTGGTTGTGGTGTCTTTGGTTTCATTCGTTTTAGCAATGCGAGCTGGAAACCTAGGTGTCTCAATTGTTGGTGGATCTTCACTAGCACTCATAGTTCTTCCACTTTCATGGGTACGAGCAGGAGATAGCGTCAACTCAGAATCAATCGTTTCGCTTAGATCAATAGTTATTGCTGCATTCCTATGGGCACTGCTAGCACTACTAACCAGGGTGAAGGTATTACCAAGAACTAGCTACATCTATTTAGGTATTCCGATGGCTGTTGCCCTTGTGCCAACACTGTTTATCAGCATTCAAGCATTGGGTAACCCAGAACTTACTTCGGTTGACTGGTGGCGTTTTGGAATCACAGTGACTGTGTCGTTGGTGCTGCTGATTGTTGGATCACTTCGAAACCTTGGTGGTTTGTTCTTCCCAGGTTTGGTTGGAGTATTCCTAGGAGTATTGCCTTATGCGTTCAAGCCAATAGCTTCACGTAGCTGGTTCCTCTGGATGATTCTTCTGCTTATTGCGGCAATCATGATTTGGATTGCGGTGAGATTAGAGCAAATGCGCAAAGTGGGTAAGAGCTCAATCTCATGGGTTAAAGCTCTCAAGTAGTCGGGGAGAAAACAAAAGTGCCTGGTGTCACCACCAGGCACTTTTTGTTAACCGCTTTCTTATTACAACCTTAGAGCTTTATCCAAACTGTATTGTCGTGTTCTAGTTCACCTTCAATAGTTAGATCATGTTGTGTTGTTGCAAGGATCTCACCAGCTGGGATGACTACTGGATCTCCATTGAAGTTTGATAGCACCAAGATGCCGTTGTTGATATATGCAAGAGATGATTCGTCCATGAATTCTGGAGCCCAACGGAACTCACCGTTACCCATGTCGAATTGCTTACGCTCTTTTAGTAAGCGCTTGTATAGTTCAAGTGTTGAATCTGCAACACCTTCCTGAGCGCTTCTTGCGTATCGCTTGTATGACTCTGGTTGAGGCAACCAAGATTTACCGGTAGTTGAGAAACCGTTCGAGTCATTAGCTCCTGCTTCCCAAGGAAGTGGAACACGACAACCATCTCGACCAACTCTTTCACCATTGGTTCTAAAGAATGTTGGATCTTCACGGTATTTGTTTTCAAGTGTGGTGTGTTCTGGTAGCCCTAGTTCTTCACCTTGGTAGATGTAAGCACCACCAGGTAAACCAAGCATGAAAGCAGAAGCTGCTCTTGCTCTTCTCTGACCTTTAGCTTCATCTGGTTGCTGATACTTAGGACCAACACCATCACCTTGACGAGGAATCTCGTCATAGCCCATGCGAGTTGCGTGACGAATCACATCGTGGTTTGACAGCACCCAAGTTGAAGGAGCGCCAACAGAACCAAAAGCATTTAGTGATTCAGTAACAACTGCTTGAAGTTTTTCTTTGTTCCAAGGAGTTTCTAGGTAACCGAAGTTAAATGTCTGGTGGTATTCACCAGGACGAACCCAACGAGCCATGCGAGAGATTGGGTGAACCCAAGCCTCACCACACATTACTCTTTCGTCATACTCATCAAGAATCTTTCTGAAACGTTTGTTTATCTCGTGAACACCTGGTTGACCCCAGAAAGGGTTTTCAACTTCAAGGCGAGCGATAAGTTCATCTTCAGATTCCTGGGTCTTCACATCATCTGGTGAATCTTGACCA
Source organism: Actinomycetota bacterium (assembly GCA_009702405.1). The sequence continues at coordinate 1,914 of WLIC01000071.1, read as the reverse complement.
GACATAGTTGAAGAGTGACGAACAACATCAGGTAAACCATCGACCTTGATCATGCCGTGCGCTACGTCAATACGGAAACCTGCAGCACCGCGGTCAAGCCAGAATCTAAGAACTGAATCAAACTCAACTCTTACTTCTTCGTTCTGCCAGTTGAAGTCAGGTTGGGTTGAGTCGAAGATGTGTAAGTACCACTGACCAGGCTTGCCATCAGCTTCTGTGATGCGAGTCCAGGCTTGACCTCCGAAAACTGATTCCCAGTTATTAGGAGGTAGTTCACCGTTTTCGCCTTTACCGTCTCTAAAGACGTAACGATTACGTTCAGCTGAACCAGGGGCTGAGTTCAGAGCTGCTTGGAACCAGACGTGCTGGTCGCTTGAGTGGTTAGGAACCAGGTCAACGATGATTCGAAGGCCTAGGGTCTTAGCCTTAGCCACCAGGGCGTCAAAGTCAGCCAGTGTGCCGAAAAGAGGGTCAATATCCTTGTAATCAGAGACGTCGTAGCCGGCATCTTTCTGAGGGGACTTGAAGAAAGGGCTGAACCAGATAGCGTCAACGCCCAGCTCTGCAAGGGATTCAAGGCGGCTAGTGACACCCTGTAGGTCTCCCATCCCGTCACCATTGCCATCGGCAAAGGATCGAGGGTAGATCTGGTAAATAACGCTGGTTCTCCACCATTCCGCGTCTTTGCGGGATTTGGACAAAATTTCTGATGTGGTCATAGACATAACTTCCAAAATACGACACTTAGGGGCAAATTTCTCCCATATTTATCAATCCGTAATCGTTTCCATAAAACAAGGCTTTTTTACAGTAACTTTTACGGAGCTAGATCTCTAGTTTTACAGGTTTTCCATAAAGACCTTGTAAATAGGGGGATGTAGGGGTGTTGAGCCAAAAGGACCTCAATATCTTTACGATACTGTTATCGTGAAAGCGATTTCACATTTGACTATTTAGGCATTTGTTTGGCTTACTTGTATCAGCACAAAAACGTGCTAACTCAATATCGATATGGAGAGTAAATGTTTTCAACGAATAAGAAGCGCGCAGCGATGCTCGCCGTCTTTGCAGTTGCGCTTGGTGGAGTTGCTTTAACTCCAGCTCACGCAGCAACAAAGACTCTAACCATCTGGGCAGATGAAACCCGTGGTCCTCACTTGATCGAGCTTTTCGGAGCTGTTGAAGATCAGGACGAGGGTGACTTTGTTTCTGGTTACGTAATCGACGTCAAGCCACAGACAAACTTCGACGCATTGAAGGCCGCCCTTGACAACGCAACCTCAGCTTCAGGTCCAGACATCGTTCTTGGCCCTAACGACTGGGTTCCATCTGGTGTAAAGAACGGCAAGCTTGCTGCTCTAACACTTCCAGCTGCTATCAAGGCAGACTTCACCGCTAACCAGCTTGGTGACCTTTCATACAAGGGCAAGCTATACGGTGTACCTCTAGACGTAAACAACGTTGCTATGGTTCGTAACACTGGTGTTCCAAAGCCAGCTACTTTCGGCGCAATGGTTAACTACTACATGGACAACAAGGAAGCACAAGGCCTAACTGCTGGTCTATGTATCCTTGGTGGTGGAACTGAGTGGGGCGGCATGTCTGTTTACTCAGCTCTAGGTATGCAGCCATACCGCATGAAGTCTGGAAAAGTTGACACCACATTGTCAAAGCCAGGTAAGGCAGCCGCTTCAGGTGACCCTATCAACGCTAACTTCGTCAACAACCTAAAGACTTACGTCTTGACTCCTGATGGCGCTAACTGGAAGAGCAATGGATTCTACTCACCTTGGAACACCGCTGGTGTTGACTGTGAGCCTGACTTCAAGGCTGGAAAGATTCCTTACGCAATCCTTGGAAACTGGCAGCCTGACTTGCTTTCATCAGCAATCGTTGCTACAGCTCAGCCAGTTC
>WLIC01000070.1 GCA_009702405.1 Actinomycetota bacterium | reverse complement strand
TCCTTACTGATCCAACTCAAATGGTCGTTGATAGGGTAACTATTCGTGAAGGGCTTCGCATTGACAGTGTGCTCACACTGCTTGCAGACGCCACCGGTATTGCAAAGCAGGATTTCGTTACTGCAAGCAAAGATCTGTCTTCTTTCGACCTACCTAAGTCAGCTCCGAGTCTCGAAGGTTATTTGTTTCCTGCCACCTACTCATTTGACCCAGCCCTAAGCGCGAAGCAGATTCTCTCTGTCATGGTGACTAGAACCAAAGAGCAGTTAGTAGACGATGGAGTTGCTAAGAAGGATTGGCATAAGGTGCTTACCCTTGCATCAGTGATTCAAATGGAAGCAAGACAGACACAAGATTTCTACAAGGTCTCTAGGGTATTCACAAACAGACTTGCGATAGGTATGCATTTGCAGTCTGATGCAACTGTTTCCTATGGAGTAAACGGTTCAACTGTTTCAACGTCAAACGCTGATCGCAATGACGCTAATCGATACAACACATATCGTTACCCAGGTTTACCAATCGGACCGATTTCAGGAGCCGGAGCAACAGCAATAGATGCAGCTCTGCATCCTGTCGATGGCAGCTGGCTGTTCTTCTGTGCCGTGAACCTCAAGACTGGCGAAACTGTTTTCAGCACCACCGTTGCCGAACACGAAAAAGCTGTTGCTCAGTGGCGTAAATGGATGATCGAGAATCCAGGTTGGAATGGGTAAAACATTTCACGTTCTTGGGGATCCAATCTCTCATAGCCTCAGCCCAAAGATTCATGCTGCTGCCTACAAAGTTTTAGGTCTTGATTGGTCTTACGCAGCAGTTCAGGTTGCTAAAGGTGATTTAGATAATTACCTTAGTAACAGTGATGCAGACGGTTTTAGTATCACCATGCCATTGAAATACGAGGCTGCTGGAATAGCTGAGACCAGAGATCCGCTGGTTGCTCTCACTGATGTTGCAAACACTTTGGTACGCACAGGTACTGGCTTTAGCGCATACAACACTGATGTGTTTGGTATTTCAAAGGCACTAGAAAAGGTTCTCTCCAAACAGCTTGAAGTTGTCGCAATTTTAGGTGCTGGAGCAACCGCTAAATCCTCGATGGTTGCAATAGCTAAAGCTAAACCCCATGCCCTTTTCGATATTTATGTTAGAGACATCGCAAGAGCCCAAGACATGATTGATCTGGCAGGGGAGCTGGAGGTATTCCAGAGTGTGCATCTACTTGAGGAGTTCTCGAACTTCCAGGAGTTAACAGTAAATACACTGCCACTAGGTGCTTCAGATATGCTTCCTAAGCATGAACAAAAGGGTTACCTGCTAAACGCTAACTATGCAGGGGGAGACACTGCGCTTGTCTCTTCATTCAATCCAGAACGTGTTGTCACCGGTCAAACCATGCTAGTTTGGTAAGCTCTACAGCAAATCAGAATCTTTATGGGTTTGGGATTGAATGAGAAGCTACCTAACGAAGATGCCGTTGTTGCAGCTATGTTCGAGGCTCTATAACCACTTTGTTATAAATGTGCGAGAATAGAACGCATGTTACGTTGGCTTACCGCTGGGGAATCTCATGGCCCCCAACTCACTGCTGTCCTTGAAGGCTTACCTGCCGGCGTAGAAATCAGCACCCAAGACATCCAACTAGCCCTAGCTAGACGCCGACTAGGGTACGGACGCGGTGCACGCATGAAATTAGAGCTAGATCAAGCCAGTTTCACAGGTGGTGTTAGACACGGCAAAACTATGGGTGGGCCAATCGCAATTGTGATTGAAAACACCGAGTGGCCAAAATGGCAGCAGGTCATGTCTGCTGATGTTGTTGCCGAGGAAGAACTAACAGGAGCACGGGCAGAGGCCTTAACTAGACCAAGACCTGGGCATGCTGATTTCACTGGAATGCAGAAGTACGGCTTCCTCGATTCACGTCCAGTTTTGGAAAGAGCTTCAGCTAGAGAAACAGCCGCCCGAGTAGCCCTTGGCGAAGTTGCTTCTGCGTTTTTAAGATCACTAGATATCAAACTTGTCACACACACAGTTGCTCTTGGCACAGTTTCAGCAAGGCCTGATCTAGCTCTACCAAAGCCAGAACATGTCGATCAGATTGATGAAGATCCGTTAAGAGCTTTCGACACTTCTTTGAGTGCTGCAATGGTTGCTGAAGTAGACAAAGCTCACAAAGATGGCGACACTCTTGGCGGTGTTGTTGAAGTGCTTGTCTATGGTATGCCTCCTGGTGTTGGCTCTTTCGTGCATTGGGATAGAAGACTAGATAGTCAGTTAGCCGGAGCTTTGATGGGTATTCAAGCAATCAAAGGTGTCGAAGTTGGCGATGGATTTGAAACCGCTAAGCGCAGAGGCTCTGAAGCGCACGATGAGATCCACGTTGGTGACTCCGGTTTAGTTGAACGACTAACCGATCGTGCTGGTGGTATCGAAGGTGGCATGAGTAACGGTGAGATCATTCGAGTTCGTGCAGCAATGAAACCAATCTCAACTGTTCCTAGAGCACTGCAAACAATTGACGTTGCAACCGGAGCAGAGGCGAAAGCCCATCACCAACGTTCAGATGTTTGTGCCGTTCCTGCTGCAGGTGTGGTTGCAGAGGCAATGGTTGCGCTAACTATTGCAAACGCGGTCCTTGAAAAGTTCGGTGGCGATTCAATTTCAGAAACCAAGCGCAACCTGGAAAGCTACCTAGCAAACATTCCTGAGACTCTACGTTCAAACATCGCACGTTAGAAATCATGTTAAGTAAACCAATAGTTCTCATAGGGCCTATGGGTGTCGGCAAAACAACTATTGGCAAGAAGCTTGCAAAAAGGCTTGGTTTATCATTCGTTGATACCGATGTCCTAGTCACCAAGTCACATGGTCCCATTCCTGAGATCTTTGCCTCCAAAGGTGAAGCAACATTTCGTGCCTATGAAGAAGAGGCTGTTGCTCATGCTCTGAGTGAAGTCCAGGTAATTGCAACCGGTGGAGGAGCTGTGCTTAGCGGCAAGACACAGCGCAACTTAGCCAATGCGATAGTTATATACCTCTCAACTAACGGCAAGCATATGAAGTCGAGGTTGGAAAAAGGAAACAGGCCACTTCTTAAGAACGGCATGGAGGACTGGAATCGTATTTATGATGAGCGCAAGCCACTTTACGAAAGCATCTGCACTTTCGAGATAGAAACATCTGAAGTGGGTTTAGCTCAGACTATTAGCAATATATGCGAGAAACTTGACTCACTATGAGTAATTCAACGACAGTCATCAATGCCCCAGGAACACCTGGATATCGGGTTCTTGTTGGGCGAGGCCTGCTAGAAGAGTTGACTGCGACTCTAGGGGATAACGTTCGTAAGGTCTTGCTTGTATATCCAGAAGGTATGCAAGCTAGCGCTGAACTCATTGCTGAGACTATGACTGAAGCTGGGAAACAGATTTGGCAGCTACCCGTTGCTGATGGCGAGAATGCTAAGACAGATAAATGGTTGTCGGTAGCTTGGTCGAGTCTTGGACAAGCAGAGTTCTCTAGAAGTGATGCTGTTGTTTCATTAGGCGGAGGGGCAACAACTGACCTTGCTGGTTTCATTGCCGCAACATGGTTACGCGGTATTGCTGTCGTTCATGTTCCAACGACTTTGCTTGGAATGGTTGATGCTGCTATCGGCGGTAAAACGGGAATCAATACTCTTGAGGGTAAAAACCTTGTTGGAGCTTTCCACGAACCTAAAGCCGTCATCGTAGATCTCGATACTTTAGAATCTCTGCCTAAGTTGGAACTAATCTCAGGCTTTGGTGAAATCGTGAAATACGGTTTCATTGCAGATCCAGTAATCCTAGATTTAATTGAGGAAGATGTCGAAGATGCGAGAAACATTCACTCCGATCGTTTCGAGGAATTGGTAAGACGCTCTATTGCAATCAAGACTCAAGTTGTAGGACAAGATTTCAAGGAGTCATCCCTACGAGAGATTCTGAACTACGGACACACACTTGCTCATTCAATAGAGCTAGTTGAGCATTTCAAATGGCGTCATGGTAGAGCAGTCTCGGTTGGGCTCTGTTTTGCAGCTGAACTAGGAAGACTCTCTGGCAGGCTCAGTGATGAGGTAGCGGATAGACATAAGAGGGTTCTCAAGAGCCTTGATTTGCCAACTACTTACCCTGCCGATAAATGGGAATCGCTGTATACCGGCATGCAGGTAGATAAGAAGAGTCGTGGTGGAATTCTTAGATTCGTAGTTCTTGATGACATAGCGAAGCCAGGAATACTTGAAGCTCCTACTAAGGAACTCCTGTTTACCGCTTACCAAGAGATTGCTGAATAGAAAGTAGATTTGAGTTATGTCTAAAGTTCTTATCCTCAACGGCCCCAACCTTTCTCGTCTTGGATCTAGAGAACCTGACGTCTACGGGACAGCTAGTTATACAGACTTGGTCAGTTCATGCACAGCAACTGCTGCTGAGCTGGGTTTAGAAGTTGATGTTAGACAGACCAACGACGAGGCTGAGCTCATTGCTTGGATTCACGAGGCTGTCGACGGTAAGAATGATGTTGTTTTGAACCCTGCTGCTTTCACACACTATTCGTATGCGCTAAGAGATGCCTGCGCAATGATGGCTGGAACGGGTGCAAAACTTATTGAAGTTCACATCTCCAACCCTCACGCCAGAGAAGAATTTAGACACAATTCAGTCATTAGTGCTGTTGCAACAGGGGTTATTGCTGGTTTTGGCATTGATTCCTACCTGCTAGCGCTTAGACAACTAGCACACTGATAAACTGCT
>WLIC01000007.1 GCA_009702405.1 Actinomycetota bacterium | reverse complement strand
GGGTAGTTCTTGCTAATGCTGTTGAGGCTGGGGGAACCAGCTTCGATGAGCAATACAAGAACATCAACGGGGAGTCGGGCTATTTCAGCATCAGCCTCAATGCCTATGGTTTGACCGGGTTGCCTTGTAAGCGGTGTGGCCGGGCAATAAGGCGGGATAACTGGATGAACCGAGGCTCGCATTTCTGCGCTTATTGCCAGAGAAGACGGGCTTAGAGCCCCAAAATGGCCAAAGCGACCAAGTAGGGTCTTCAAATAAGGTAATTTTTATACAGACCCTGTGGATTTTAAAGCCACCTCCCTAGAACGAAAGCGAACGCTCTTGCATCTGAAAAGCCTTACCCTAAAGGGCTTTAAGTCGTTCGCCAACCCTACGACTTTTATCCTTGAAAAAGGCGTTACCGCTGTTGTTGGTCCTAACGGTTCAGGTAAATCTAACGTTGTTGATGCTCTGGCTTGGGTTATGGGTGAGCAGGGAGCTAAGACTCTACGCGGTGGCAAGATGGAAGACGTTATCTTCGCCGGAACCGCTACTAAAGGCCCTTTGGGTAGAGCTGAAGTTTCTCTAACCATTGATAACGCTGACGGTGCTCTACCTATTGATTACAGCGAAGTTACTATCTCAAGAACACTATTTAGAAGTGGTGGATCTGAGTATGCGATCAATGGTGAAGCATGTCGTTTACTTGATGTCCAGGAATTACTAAGCGATACCGGTTTGGGCCGTGAGATGCACGTCATCGTCGGTCAAGGAATGCTCGATGGTATTTTGCGTGCAACTCCTGAAGAGCGACGTGGATATATCGAAGAAGCTGCTGGAATTCTCAAGCACCGTCGTCGTAAAGAAAAGACCGAGCGCAAGCTTGATGCAATGCAGGCAAACCTAACTCGTCTAAACGACTTAGCCGGTGAAGTTAGAAGACAACTTAAGCCACTATCTCAGCAAGCTGAGACCGCAAGACAAGCTCAAGGTATTGCATCTGTTGTTAGAGATGCTAAGGCACGTCTAATGGCAGCAGACATCGTTGATTTACTAAATGGCCTTGATGAGACTTCACAGTCTGAAGCAGATCGTAAAGCTGAGAAGAATATCCTTCAGCACCAGTTAGATGAAAATAACTCAAGACTTACTGAACTTGAAACTCAGCAGATGTCAAGTGAAGTTGAAGTTGCAAGATCACTTGCCTTCTCCTTTGACACAATCACTGAACGTTTCCGCACCATGTTGGCTATCGCTAACCAGAGAGTTACTCTTTTAGATTCTCAAGCTGCTGTTAGTGCTTCTCAGGTTGACCCGCTAGCTATCGAAGCTGATGCAAAGGCAGCTGATAACAATGTGGTGGAACTAACTGTTGCTGTTGAAACTCTTCGCGGTGCTCTTAGAGATGCCGAAATTGCTCGCGATGAAGCTAGAGCACTACTAGAAGATTTTGATAACCAGGCTGCCAGTAAGTCAGCAGAGATTGCTGCTTTTGATACTGAGCTTGCGCGTCTTGCAGGGGAAACAACTCTGGCTCAGGCAAGACTCTCTTCAGCTAATGAGGAGTTAGCTCGTCATGATGAAGCACTGCAGGAAGCAGTATCTCGTCACAGCAATGCTGTTACTGATTTTGAAGCTCTTGAGCGTGAATTGAATAACTCTTCACCAAAAGATAACTCTTTTGAGCAGAACTACGATGCCGCTCAAAAACAGGTATCTGAAGTTGCAGCCAAGATTGAATCTCTTCGTGATGCCTTACATCAGAGTGAACGTGAACGCGATGGTCTCTTAGCTAAGCGCAGTGCACTAAATCTGATGCTTGAGCAAAAAGATGGAACCACTGAACTTACTTCAGCTGGCCTTCGAGGCATTAGAGGCCTTGTTGCCTCACACATCAAGATTGATGCTGGTTACGAAGCAGCTATCGCATCAGCTCTTGGAACATTGGCTGACGCTATCGTCGCCGATTCTAGGGATGAAGCATTCTCAGCAATCGAACACCTAAAGGCAAATAACGGTGGTCGTGTTGAGCTAGTTGTTGCTGATATTGAAAGCAAGATCAAACCGGTTAACCTGCCGCAGATTACTGGCGCTAGAAATGCCGTTGACGTTGTTGACGCACCTTCAGGAATCCTTGCAAACCTTGTCAACGTTGTAATTGTTGATGACCTAGCAGCTGCTAAGCGTCTATACAGTGCTGAACCTAAAGCTTTAGCTCTTGTTGTTATTACTAAGCAGGGCGATGTTCTAACAGAGTCCGTTATCCGTGGTGGTTCCGGTCACGAGCCTTCAAAGGTTGAACTAGTTGCTGAACGTGATGCTGCTGAATCAGGGCTCACTCAGGTTAATGCTCAAATCGAAAGCACTAGAGCAGAACTAACTCAGGCTAGAACCCAGGAAACAACTGCCAAGGAACAAACTGCTCGTGCACTCGCTGAACTGAAAAAGCATGACACTGAATTAGCTTCAAATGCTGAAAAGCTAGGTCGCCTAAGAGTTCAGGTTGAAGCTCTTGATGGTGAACGTGCTCGTCTATCTCGTGTTGCTGATACTGCTCGTGAAGTTATCGCAACTGTTGTTGCAGCAGTTAATACAGCAGAGACTCAGTATCAAGAGTTCTCCAAGCGAGTAAGACCAAACCTAGACACATCAGCTAGAGCTGACTTTGCTCTTGCGCTAGATAATGCACGCCAGCGAGAACTAGATGTTCGAGTTGAACTAGGTGCAGCTACCGAGCGACTAAGAGTTGAAACTGATAGAGCACTACTACTTAGATCTCAGATCACTGAAGCACTAGATGCCATTGAAAAATCTAAGATTGCTGCTCTTGCTCAAGCTAAACAGCTTGCTAGTGCACAAAGCGTCTTAACGTTGCTACCGGTAGTTATCACTGCTATTGAAGCTTCTGCTCAGCAAGCAAAACTTGAATTACATGATCTTGAGAGTAAGCGTCGTAATCAGAATGAAGAACTTGTTCGCCTTCGTGGTGAAACAGCAACTATTCAGAACAGACTCTCTGCTCTTACTCAAACCGTTCACGACATTGAACTTTCTAACCACGAGAAGCGTTTGAACCTAGCCAACCTAGTTGCTAAGGCAAATGAAGATTTAGCCTTGGACCAACAGGTTCTAGTAAATGAGTATGGACCAGACCAGCTAGTTCCAGATCCTGAGAACCCAGAGTCTCCTAAGGTTTTTGTTAGATCAGAACAGCAGAAGCGTTTGCATGAAGCAGAGCGATTACTTGAGCGTCTTGGTCGAGTGAACCCACTAGCTCTTGAAGAGTTTGCTGCTTTAGAGCAGCGTCACAAGTTCCTAACCGAACAACTAACAGACCTAACTCAAACCAGAGCAGACCTAATTCAGATCATCAAAGAACTTGATGAGAAGATGCAGAACATCTTCGAAGAAGCTTTTGAAGATACTAAGAAAGCATTCGAAGAAGTCTTCCCAGTGCTATTCCCTGGTGGAACTGGTTCTATCTATCTAACCGATCACGACAACCTGCTAACTACAGGTATCGAAGTAAACGTCAAACCGGTTGGTAAGCGTATTGAGCGTCTAAGTTTGCTATCCGGTGGAGAGCGATCTTTGGCAGCTCTAGCTTTGTTGTTTGCCATCTTCAAGGCTCGCCCTTCACCGTTCTATGTTCTCGATGAGGTTGAGGCTGCGTTGGATGATGCCAACCTAGGTCGACTACTAAACATCTTCACTGATTTGAAGAAGTCATCTCAGTTAGTGATTGTTACTCACCAGAAGCGAACAATGGAAATTGCTGATGCTTTGTATGGTGTTTCTATGCGTCAAGACGGTATTAGTGCCGTAGTTGGTCAGCGCATAGAAGAAAACGAGTAAACATTGGCAGGGTTAATGTTCTGGCGCAAAAAAGACAAGAATGTCCAAGCCCCAGAAGAGGTTCAAGAACAAGTTATTGAAGAACAAGTTCAAGAAGTTGTTGAGACTGTTACTGAATCACCGGTAAGCGAAGAAGTTACTGAGCAAGTAGTTGAGGTTGAGATTCCTCAGGTTGAGCTAGAGCCAATTGAATTACCTAAACGATCTTTGACTAAAGGCATCAAGTCTTTATTTAGTCGAATCAAGTTTGATGTTGAGAACTTAGAAGAACTGGAAGATGTTCTGATTCAAGCCGACTTCGGTGTTGATGCTGCTGAAGCTATCGTTCAAGAGGTTAAGAACAGGGCTAAGAAATCTGGCGCTAAAACAGAGTCCGAACTAAGACTGATTCTTACTGACCTGCTAACTGAAAAATTCGGCAGGGATGATCGAGCACTAAAACTCGATACCGGGGTTCAGCCTTATGTGATCTTGGTTGTTGGTGTGAACGGTGCTGGTAAGACGACCACTATTGGAAAGCTAGCTAACTGGCTTACTCAAGGTGGAGCAAAGGTCACTCTTGGCGCTGCCGATACTTTTAGAGCTGCTGCTGTTGATCAACTTGAGACCTGGGCGACAAGAAGCAAATCAGAAATAGTGAAGCCAACCATTGAAGGTCAAGACCCAGCTTCTGTTGCGTTTGAGAGTGCAGAGAAAGCCATCGCGAATAACAGCGATGTCTTGATTATTGACACAGCGGGTAGATTGCAGAACAAGCAGGGCCTTATGGATGAGCTTGGCAAGATCAGAAGAGTAATCGAGAAGAACCTAGCTATCAGCGAAGTTCTCCTAGTTCTTGATGCCACCACAGGTCAGAACGCTATGGCTCAGGCTAAGGCTTTTACTGAGGTAGCCAATGTGACAGGTATTGTTCTTACCAAACTGGATGGAACAGCTAAGGGTGGAATTGTGTATGCCATCCAAGAGCAGTTAGATATTCCTGTGAAGCTTGTTGGTATTGGTGAAGGCGTTGATGACTTTGGTTTCTTTGATGCCAGTGAATTTGCAATTGGATTAGTAGGGGAGAGCTAATGTTTGGCAATCTTTCAGATCGTTTAGTCGAAACGTTCAAGAACCTTCGTAGCAAGGGAAAGCTCTCAGCAGCAGATATCGATGCCACTCTTAGAGAAATCAGACGAGCATTACTTGAAGCGGACGTTGCGTTAGAGGTAGTAAAAAACTTCATTGCTGCTGTTCGTGAACGAGCTCTAGGCGATGAAGTATCTAAGGCATTGAACCCTGCTCAGCAGGTAGTTCAGATTGTTCAAGAGGAACTTGTAACAATTCTCGGTGGTGAGCAAAGAAGAATTAGTTTTGCTAAGAACCCACCAACAGTAATCATGCTTGCTGGTCTGCAGGGTTCTGGTAAGACAACTCTGGCGGGCAAGTTAGCTAAGTGGCTCAAAGACCAAGGACAAACACCAATTCTGGTTGCCTGTGACTTGCAGAGGCCTAATGCGGTGAACCAACTTCAAGTCATTGGTGAAAGAGTTGGTGTTCCAGTATTTGCACCTGAAGAAGGTAATGGCAAGGGTAACCCTGTGAGCGTTGCTAAGGATGCCATCAAGCACGCCAAGCAGAAGCAGTTCTCAGTTGTAATTGTTGATACCGCAGGACGTCTTGGTATTGATGAAGAACTGATGAAACAGGCTAATGACATCAGAAAAGCAACAGAACCTGATGAAGTCCTCTTTGTAATTGATTCCATGATTGGTCAAGATGCTGTCAACGTGGCTAAAGCTTTTGAAGATGGTGTTGGCATCACCGGTGTTGTTCTAACCAAGCTTGATGGTGATGCTCGAGGTGGTGCAGCATTATCAGTTGCTCAAGTAACTGGTAAGCCAATTCTTTTTGCTTCAACCGGCGAAGGCATGGATGCTTTTGAACCGTTCTACCCAGATCGCATGGCTTCAAGAATTCTTGACATGGGTGACATTCTCACTCTTATCGAGCAAGCGCAGAAATCTTTTGATGAAGAGCAAGCTCGTGAAATTGCCGAGAAGATGGCCAAGGATGCCTTCACCTTGGAAGACTTCTTAGATCAGATGCAACAGCTTCGCAAGATGGGTTCAATCAAGAACATGCTTGCCATGATGCCAGGAGCTAACAAGCTCAAGAGCCAGCTTGAGAACATCGATGAAACAGAGATTGATCACACTGAAGCAATCATTAGGTCAATGACTCCTAAGGAACGTAAAGATCCAAAGATCCTCAACGGCTCAAGAAGACTTCGTATCGCCAAGGGTTCAGGCATGACTGTTACCGATGTGAATGGTTTAGTAAACAGGTTTGAACAAGCAGCCAAGATGATGAAGACCATGTCTCGCGGAGGCAACCCAGGTATTCCAGGTATGCCTGCCGGCATGCCACCTATGGGTAGACCTCAGGCGAAGAAAGACAAGGGTAAGAAGGGTTCTAAGTCAGGTAACCCGGCTAAACGTGCAGCAGAGGCAGCTGGAATTGAATTACCTAAACAGGACAGTTCAGGTTCAGCGTTCGGTTTGTAATTGATTTAGCGTGCTGTTAAATTCAGCGGTAGAACCGCAGTTAATTTTGCTCCCAGTGGCTTTATCTCAACAACGTGTGTGTAACCACTGGTGCAGCTGGTATCAGAGCTAATAGAAACCGTAACCCGTACATACCTAGAAGCATTGGCAACAAGAGGACTTGCAGCTGAGATGGTGTAGCCAGAGCTGTGTCCACTAGTTGAAGTTCCTAGATCTGTGAACTGAAGATTGCCTGATACTTCGTTACCTGATGAATCAGACTCAACAATACAAATAGCCGCAGAGGTATCTCCAGTAAGTGGCATGCTCGGCAACCCAACAGAAGATGCTCTTGGATAGACAAGCAATAACTGAGGTGCGACGGCATCAACAGTTGGAAGAGGATTGTCTACCCAATGCCCAAACAAATTCATGTCCCACAGCGTATAGGTGGAAGATGCAACCACGTCACCGGGGCTACCAGCTCTAACAATTGTGTAGTTAGTGGTGTCAAAGGTGTACCAACCTTCGAGATATTGGTTGGGTCTCTGAGGAGATGGAAGCGTAATGTCAGCAAAGTTCCTAACCGAAGAGTTTGAGTAAGAATATTCATCAACGTATCCCCAAACGGTCTCTCCGGTTACATCTTCACTAAAGTTTGTCCCTGAGTATGTCAAATATGAGTATTGAAAATTGGTTTGCCATTGGGCATAAAGTGTTGTGCTTTCAGTGAAAGGGAATTGCAACCAGTTTTCGAAGTAATATTCGTCGCCACTACCATCGCTCGCTGTGTTCCAACCTAAACCTTGAGTTCCATAAGAATTGTTTGGAGGGGAAATACAACGTGTTGGATCAGTGTATGGATCCAAACAAAACCACCGAAGATCTGCCTGAGCATTATCGAGCGAATACTGTCTTGGCAATGATCCAGTTCCACCGTTGGCATCGAAGTCAACATATGTTGCTTCATAGAGTTGCTTCTGAAGAACTAAGCGACTTGGAATACCAGCAGCTCTGATGCCTGTTGCGATTGAAGTTGTGAAGTTATCAAACTCAAAACCATTTCCTGGTGCGATTAGATTAACTCGATCGAAAGTTACTCCATCTTCAGCGATGAAGTGAATGTAAACAAATGGTTCTTGCGCAGATGTGTAAACGCTCTGATAGTGGTAAGTGTTGTCGACGTCTTGGTCAGCAAAGTTGTAAGGCGATCCAGTTGCAAGCCAGTCCACTGGGTTACCTATGTAGTATCTCGTAGCGTATGTATCTCCGGCTTGAGAGGTTAGAGAAGTGGATGAGGACAGAATGCCCGCAACGTCATTTGCCGATGTGCTCGCTATCACGCTTGAACCGTTGAGTATTTGGACTTCATTTCCTACTGATCCTGCAGACCACCACATTCCAAAATATGTTTGAGGAGTGCTAAAGGCAATAGAAGCTCCACCAGAACCCACTTGTCCGTAACTGAGAGATTCTGGAAAGTAGCCTGGGCTAGGAGTGCTGGTTGTTGAACCTGCCGCACCATAATTTATCTGAGTCTGAATGCGACAGTCTGCAGAGGCTGAGTAAAGAGGTTCAAGGGTAGCCCCATTGAAGGAACACGGGTTGTTGTAACTCTGGTCATTGAATGTTGTAACGGATGTCTCCGACGGGAAGTCTTCTGCAACATAGGAACCTTGAACGAATGGCTGATCTAGATACATGCCGACGGTGGCTTGAGGGGCAGTCGCATTAGCTTGCGGTGCAGCTATAGCTAGTACCAATAAGGAAAGAATTCCGAAGAAGGCAGTTACTCTGCCCCTGGATTTAGGTCGAATGCGGTTAGAGCGGTCCCTTAGGGAAGACATCTGCACCACCTGAATCGACTAAATAGAAGTAAAACTGTCTTAAAGACCTCTCAATTGTACATTGTAAAATCAAGCAATTTGGTGAAGGCTTGGGGGTATATGGACCTGATAACTGGGGACATGCGGCTGGGCGAAATCAAGGGGAGAGTTGCCCTGCCCCCTTATTTCTGGCACAATAGACAGGTTGCCTGCAGTTTGACCCTCTAACCAAACTGATTAGGTAACCCCATAGAGCTTGAATACCGAGTGTGCCCCCACGCTCACGGTTGATCGTTCGCCTCAATACATAACAAACAGGAGCATTGTGGCTGTAAAAATCCGCCTTAAGCGTCTCGGAAAACTGAAGACGCCTCACTACCGTATCGTCGTAGCAGATTCACGCACCAAGCGTGATGGACGCGTAATCGAAGAGATCGGTCGTTACGTACCAACCAATGACCCATCAATCATCGAAGTCAATTCAGAGCGCGCTCTTTACTGGCTAGGTGTTGGTGCTCAGCCAACCGAGCAGGTAGCTGCTTTGTTGAAGCTAACCGGTGACTTCCAGAAGTCAAAGGGTGACGCAACTGCAAAGAACACAGTGAAGCCTCAGGTTGCTAAGGAAGTTTTCGTAGCAGACACCAAGAAGAAGCCAGTTCTTAAGCCTCGTGAAGAGATCGTTGTTAAGAAGCAGGCTGACAAGGTTGCAGAAGACGTAGTTGAAGCAGTTGTTGAAGCAGCTGTTGCTGAAGGTAACTTGGAAGATGTTGTTGAAGCAGCAGCAGAAGTTGTAGCTGAAGAAGCTGTAGCTGAAGTTGTTGAAGAAGCAGCCGCTGAAGCAGTAGCTGAAGAAGCTGCACCAGCTGAAGAGGCACCTGCCGCTGAAGCTGAAAAGACCGAAGAGGCTTAGTCGTGCTTGCCGCTGCGCTCGAACATTTAGTCAAAGGTATTGTGGATCATCCTGAGGATGCCACTGTCACTGAACGCTCCACTAACCGTGGAGATCTCCTAGAGATTCACGTTCACCCTGACGACCTTGGCCGAGTAATCGGGCGCAACGGACGCACCGCTAAAGCTTTGCGCACCATCATTAACGCTCTTGCCGATGGCAAGAAGGTGCGCGTAGACGTAGTAGATAACGATTTCTAGTAAGACCAGCCTTAGGGTCGGTCGGTTACTCAAGGCCCACGGCCTTAAAGGTGCTATCAAACTAGAGCTATACACAGATGCTCCCAATGAACGTTTCGTTCCTGGAGCAACATTCAATCTTCAGGTTCCTGAAACTTCTCCTTGGTTCGGTAAAACCGTAACAGTCAAAGAACTCCGTTGGTATAACGCACAACCAGTTCTTTTCCTTGAAGGCATTGAAGATAGAAACCAAGCAGAGACTCTAATCAAAGCCATCATGCTGGTAAACCAAGATCTTGATGAACTCCCAACCGAACCTGATGCTTGGTATGACCAGCAACTTGTTGGATTAGCAGTGCTTAGAGATGGCGTTGAAGTTGGTTCAATAATTCGTGTTGAGCATTACCCAGCCCAAGACATGCTTATCGTTGGCACGAAAGATGAAAAAGAAGTCATGGTTCCTTTTGTTAAGGCTTTTGTTTCAACAGTTGATATTGAAGCTAAGACCATAACTGTTACCCCACCGGCTGGTTTGTTCGAGGAAATCGAGGAGTAATAATGCGCATTGATGCCGTTACGATTTTTCCTCAATACTTTGATGCTTTAGACATCTCACTTCTTGGTAAAGCTCAAGAAAACAAAGTCATTGAATTCAATGCCATTGACCTTCGTGATTTCACTCACGACAAACACAAGACCGTTGATGACTCACCGTACGGTGGTGGTGCTGGCATGCTTATGAAGCCTGAACCTTGGGGTGAAGCCCTAGATCAACTACTAAAGCCTGATGGTTCAACAGTGTTGATTGTTCCTTCTCCTGCCGGAGAGCTTTTCAAGCAGGCAACTGCTCAAGAGCTAGCGAACAAGGAACACGTTGTTTTTGCCTGTGGCAGGTATGAGGGAATAGATCAGAGAGTTTTTGACTGGGCTCAAACTAAAGCAGAGGTAAGACTTGTAAGCCTTGGGGACTATGTCCTAAATGGTGGGGAAGTAGCAGCACTAGCCATGATTGAGGCTATTGCCAGACTGATTCCAGGTGTTATTGGTAACTCTGAGAGTCTTATCGAGGAGTCTCATTCTGATGGACTTTTGGAGTATCCGAGTTATACCAAGCCTGCCGTTTGGCGTGATTTAGAGGTTCCAGAGGTTCTCAGAGGTGGCAATCACGCTGAGATAGCAAAGTGGCGACATGAACAAGCTGTGGCTAGAACCAAGGCGATTAGGCCTGATCTTCTGCCCTGAGATTGCCCTAGGCCAGTATCTATGGCAAGATAGACAAGTTGCCTAATTCAAGCTCTGCCGCAGGGGAGCACAGACAACAAAAACTCTAAACAAGATACCCGTTATTGACCTGCGTGCAAGAACAGAAGGCAGAATAAAATGCAAATTCTCGACTCAGTCGACAAGGCAAACCTAAAGACGGACATCCCAGCATTCCGCGTAGGTGACAACGTGAAGGTTCACGTAAACATTATTGAAGGTAACCGCAGCCGTGTTCAGATTTTCCAGGGCGTAGTTATCCGTCGTTCAGGTGCAGGTGTTCGCGAGAGCTTCACCGTGCGTAAGGTTTCTTTCCAGGTTGGTGTTGAAAGAACTTTCCCAGTTCACTCACCAGTTATCGAAAAGATTGAGCTAGTCTCTCGTGGTGCAGTTCGCCGTGCGAAGCTTTACTACTTGCGTGACCTACGCGGTAAGAAGGCGAAGATTCGCGAAAAGCGCGACAACCAGGCTCAGGGATAGTTTCTCTCAGCCGGTTATCAGGCAGAGGGTTTAACCTCCAACAATGGCTAAGAAAAAAGACAAAGAGCGCCGTATTCGGGGACCGTTTAAAAACGTTCGTCGTAAACTCAACGAAATCAAAAAGAAAAACGCCATACTTGCATTCTTTATCGACACTGCAGTAATTCTGGTTTCAGCTCTAGTCATTTCTTTTGTCATCAAGACTTTCTTCCTGCGCTCTTTCTATATTCCTTCTGGCTCAATGTTTGAAACATTGCAGATTAATGATCGAATCATTGTCAACGAGTTAGTACCTAACACAATCCCTCTTAACCGTGGCGATGTTGTGGTGTTCAAAGACCCTGGTGGCTGGCTAGGAACAATGCCTGAAGATAAGCCGACCAACCCTCTAGCTGTCGTTGGTGAATGGTTACTTTCAGTAACCGGTTTGGCAGCTCCTGATAATGATCAGCATTTGGTGAAACGTGTAATTGGAATCGGCGGCGATCACATTGTTTGTTGTGATGCTGATAACCGAATCACAATCAACGGCAAAGCAATTGTTGAACCATATGTTGCTAAAGGT
>WLIC01000069.1 GCA_009702405.1 Actinomycetota bacterium | reverse complement strand
TGGTAGATGCTCTATAACTTTCAAAAGGACTTTTCTCGAACTTGTCTTTTTATTCTGTGCAGCATTCCATGCATTCCCCGAATACGTAATGGGGAAACCAGATTGGTGAGTCCTAGATTCGACACGAACGAGTCGTCAAAGTTCAACACCTGATCAGAAGATTGGTTGTCTAGCGCAAGTTGCAGGATGCTTGCGAAGCCACGAGTTGTTGGAGCTTCTAATGGTGCGGTGAGATAAATAGACGCCACGCCAGCGTTTACTTCTACGAATAGATACACGGGGGACTGGCACTCTTCAACCCGTTCAAGTAAATCTGGATGCTCAGAATATTTGCTAGGAAGCTCCGGCAAAGCGTTTGCATACTCCAGAAGTAACTCTAGTTTTTGACTATCCGGAACATCGTTGAAGGAATCGATGATCTCTTTAGCTTGGTTTGTTAGATTCCCCAAATTAGAAACCTGCTGGTACTAAGCCTGGTTCAGAACCTTTAGCGATAGGAACTCTCACAGCAGAACCCCACTCGGTCCATGAGCCGTCATAGTTTCTAACAGAAGGAACACCGAGCAAATACTTCAAGACGAACCAAGTGTGACTTGAACGCTCGCCGATACGGCAATACGCAATGACATCACTTGCGTCCGAAATACCTGCGTCAACACGATAGATCTGGTTTAGCTCTTCATAAGTTCTAAAAGTTTGATCCTCGTTTACTGCCTTACTCCAAGGAACTGAAGCTGCAGTTGGAATGTGTCCACCACGAAGAGCACCTTCATCGGGATAGTCAGGCATGTGTGTTCTTTCACCTGAATATTCTTGTGGGGATCGAACGTCAATTAGAGGTTTACCAAAATGGGCAAGAACATCTTCTTTGAACGCTCTAATGGAGGAGTCATCGCGTTCAACAACCGGGTAATTGGTCTTTGCTCTATTTGACTTCTCAGTAGAAAGCTGACGACCTTCGCTAATCCACTTGGCTCTTCCACCATCCATGATGGCAATCTTCTCGTGACCAAAAAGCTTCAACACCCAAAATGCGTAAGTGGCCCACCAGTTGCTCTTATCTCCGTAGATCACGATGAAATCATCCCTAGAGATACCTTTTTCAGACAGGAGTCTTGCCATGTCTTCGCCGTCTAGATAGTCGCGAGTTACTGGGTGGTTTAGTTCAGTGTGCCAATCTAGTTTCACTGCACCTGGGATGTGACCAGTTTCAAAAAGGAGGATGTCTTCATCACACTCAACTAGTACTAGTCCAGAAGCTTCTAGGTTTTGTTCAACCCATTCTGTAGAAACCAAAACTTCTGGATGCGCGAACGAGGTAAATCTCTCGTTCTGCTCGGGCGTGAAAGGCATAGGTCGTCCTCGTTTAGTTTTACAATGGGTGTGTGGTCCTTCTATTCTTACAAAAAGAACCCGCAAATAGAACGGCTAATCGCTAATGCTTCTGAAAGTTTCAGACATCAAAACCCAAGTGACTGTCCCTGAGTTGCTTGCTGAGCTGGTTCCGCCAACTGAATTCGACAAGGTTTCCTTTACTTCATACATCCCAGACAGTAATTTCCCGTCGCAAGCACTAGCTGCTATCAAAGCTGAGACTTTCGCTCTTGGAATTGGTAAGAAGGGTCAAGCTGGGCTTGGAATCTACCTTGATGGCGGATTCGGTGTTGGTAAGACGCACCTTCTGGCCTCTGTCTATCATGCGAGTAAAGGCAAGAAAATCTTTGGTTCCTTTATCGCTTTCACTAGCATCATCGGCTATTTGGGCTTCGCTGAAGCAGTGCAGGTCTTCTCCAAATACCATTTACTGTGCATAGACGAATTCGAGTTGGATGATCCAGGGGACACCATGATTATGTCTCGATTCCTCAAGGAACTGGCAAGCAAGGGCGTTCGTTTCGCGGCTACCTCAAACACCCCTCCCGCTGCCCTTGGAGCAGGTCGCTTTGCCGCTGATAGTTTTCAACGCGAGATTCAATCCGTAGCCGACAAATTCGAAATGATTCGCATTGATGGGGAAGACTATCGCCACCGTGATCCAAGTTTTAGATTCGCGTCCGCAGGCCCAGAGGATGTCGAACAGGTTCGTCTAGCCGGTCTTGCCTTGGAGTCGACCCTTTCTGAATTGTTGAGCTTCTTAGGGTCAATACATCAGTCGCGCTATGCCAAGGTGGCCGAGCAATTCCAAGTTCTGTTACTTACCGATGTCTTTCAGGTAACCGACCAATTTGAGGGAATGCGTTTCGTGTCATTCATCGATAGATGCTACGAGGCAGGCATAGCTCTTCGATTCACAGGTACAGATTTAGGTAACGTCTTTAGAGAAGACCACGTCGCCGGTGCGTATCAGAAGAAGTACCTCCGCTGTCTTTCTAGGCTTTCAGCCATGGTTCAAAGAGAAATCGTCTAGAACTTTTTACATTCACGAAACATTTCAAGGTGTTTCCTGAAACATGTTTGAACCATCCTTGACTTACATGCCCAGAGAGGGTATTCGCGTTGGAGGTAAACATGGATCAAGGTAACACCGCTTTTGTATTGATTTCAGCCGCACTCGTGCTGCTGATGACTCCTGGCTTGGCTTTCTTTTATGGAGGTATGGTCAAGGCTAAATCTGTAGTTAGCATGATGATGCTCTCATGGGGCTCACTGGGCTTAGTTGGAGTCCTCTGGGTGCTCTACGGCTACGCTGTCAGCTTCGCTAGTTCCGACAGCGATACCTATTTTGGTATTCCTGGTTGGTTTGGAATTGACAGTGCGTCTTTAGGTTTGACTGCTCAAACCAATTCAGCTTTGGGTGAGCAAACAGCTGCCCATCCTGAAATGGCTTTCGTTGCGTTCCAAGCAACATTCGCAATCATCACAGTTGCACTTATCTCTGGAGCAATTGCGGACCGCGCTAAGTTCGGTGCTTGGATGATTTTCGCTGGTATCTGGGCAACAATTGTTTACTTCCCGGTAGCAAACTGGGTATTCAACTTTGGTTCAGCTGCTGATCACCACGATGGTGGTTGGTTAGTTCAGCTAGGTGTTATTGACTTCGCCGGTGGAACTGCTGTTCACATCAACGCTGGAGCTGCTGGTCTTGCTCTTGCACTTGTGCTTGGTAAGCGTTTTGGATTCAGCAAGGGTATTACTCAGCCACACAACGTTCCACTAACTCTTCTCGGTGTCGCATTGCTCTGGTTCGGTTGGTTTGGTTTCAACGCAGGTAGCGAACTAGGTGCTGATGGGGTTGCGTCAATTGCTTTCATCAACACAATGGCTGCTCCTGCTGCAGCGATGGTCGGTTGGATTATCGTTGAGAAATTCCGTCACGGTAAAGCAACTTCGATTGGTGCAGGTTCTGGTGCAGTTGCCGGTCTAGTAGCGATCACTCCAGCTTGTGCTGTTTTGGATCCTGTTTGGGGAATGGTCTTGGGTCTAGTATCTGGTGCGCTATGTGCGCTAGCGATTGATTTGAAGTTCGCTCTTGGTTTTGACGACTCGCTAGATGTTGTTGGTATCCACCTAGTTGGTGGAATCGTGGGAACCCTGTTCATCGGTGTATTTGGTCGTGGTGTTGGATTCGCTTTCGGTAACGACTTCAGTCAGCTCCTAAAGCAGGCTATTGGTGCTGGTGCAGTGCTTGCTTACTCGTTCATACTGGCATTTGTTATCGGATGGGTAATCGAAAAGACAATCGGATTCAGAGTCAAAGCTGAGGACGAAATTGCTGGAATCGACACAGTGGTTCATGGTGAAGAGGCTTACGCTTTCGGCAATGACCGCGTCTAATTAGGCTAGAAGCTGAGCCCCTGCGGAGGTTTTACTCCACCGCAGGGGCTTATCTTTTGACGAAAATTGCCTAAATCGGTTAGAGTTCTAGTTGTCTTGAATAAAGACATGCGGATGTGGCTCAGTTGGTAGAGCACAACCTTGCCAAGGTTGGGGTCGCGAGTTCGAATCTCGTCATCCGCTCGAAGCGGTCTAAACCAAGACTCGTGAAGCATGGTGGAGTGGCTGAGCGGCCCAAAGCAACAGCCTGCAAAGCTGTCAACCCACGGGTTCAAATCCCGTCTCCACCTCCAAGAAATACCGACGGACGATTGGCGCAGCGGTAGCGCACTTCCTTGACATGGAAGGGGTCACTGGTTCGATCCCAGTATCGTCCACCAGCACCCTTTGTTATCCTGTGTACATGCGAAAAGCGAAACTAATCAAACTTGCAACTGTTTGTGCGCTCTTTATATCGCAACTTGTTTTCACTCAATCACCAGCTCAAGCACTCCTACCTACAGCAATTGAACCTATTTCAGTTGGCGAAAGTTCTTCATGCGCGATTAGGTCTGCAGACGATCTTTACTGCGTGGGTTCAAATACTTACGGTCAGTTAGGTAACGGCAACACAACATCGAACACCGACCCGCAGAAAGTTTCTGGCATTTCAAACGTTGCGAGCGTCAGCGTTGGTTCAACCAGTGCTTGTGCCATTACTTATTTAGGTGCACTTTACTGTTGGGGTTCCAACTCTTCAGGGCAGTTAGGTCTTGGCAACAATGAGAGCAAAACAACCGCCACTTTAGTTGCTGGACTTACAAACATCGCGCAGGTTAGCGTCGGGACAAACTTTGCTTGTGCACTTTCGAAAGCAAGCGTCGTTTCTTGCTGGGGTTCAAATGAGTTTGGACAACTCGGCCAGGATCAAACTCAAGCGAGCAACTCACCATTAGTTGTTGCAGGATTACCATCTTCAATAAGTTCTATTGCAACTCGGGGCAATCGAGCATGCATCGTTGCTGCAGATGTTTATTGTTGGGGAGA
>WLIC01000068.1 GCA_009702405.1 Actinomycetota bacterium | reverse complement strand
TGATTGCCGGCATTCTTAGATCTTCTTTAGAAGAATCTTTGAGAACAGCTGTTACTGAGATAGATCCTGCCGATTTACTTGACGGTGATCTGGAATGAAGTTAGTTCACAGCATTACCGAATTACAAGAAACTTTAGAGGCAGTAAGACAAACTAAAACTATTGTTTTTGTGCCAACCATGGGTGCTTTGCACGAAGGCCACATATCTTTAGTTGAAATAGCTAAAGAGGTTCCTAACTCTTTTGTTGTTCTAAGTATTTTTGTGAACCCTACCCAATTCGGTAAAGGCGAGGACTTCCATAAGTATCCAAGAACGCTAGATAGTGATCTTGTTGCTTTAGAAGCAGTTCAGCCTGATCTAGTTTTTGCTCCTGCAGTTGACGAGGTCTATGCCAATGGCATAGATGCTCCTATGAAGCCAAGGGCAGGGGCTCTTGGTTCCGTATTTGAGGGGGCTAGTAGACCGGGTCACTTCGAAGGAATGCTGCACATCGTCTCTTGGTTCTTTGAGCTAGTAAAGCCTAAGGTTGCGGTGTTTGGGGCTAAGGATGCTCAGCAACTGTTCTTGATTAAGCGCATGGTCCATAGGGAATTTGCTGACTCGATAGAGATCATTGAAGCTGAAACAGTCAGAGAAGAGGACTTGTTAGCTAGGTCTTCTAGGAACAGGTTCCTATCTCCTGAAGCTCGTGACTATGCTCCTTCGCTATTCAGAGCATTGCTGGAAGTTCAAGAGCAGATAACTGAAGGAGTAAAGCCCAGTGTTGCGCTTAGCGAGGTTAGAAGGGCTCTAGAGAGTGAACCGCTGGCTAAACTTGATTATCTAGCGTTAGTTGATAAACGCACCTTTGCACCAATCGATGATGACTTTACTGGCGTTGCCCAGCTATTAGTTGCATCAGTGGTGGCAGGGGTAAGGCTTATCGATAACCTAACTTTCTACATACAGGAGCCGGCATGACCGACGAAGCATTACAGGTAAGCGAAGAAGAGCAGGATCTGCCAGAGCAGATAGCGATTCGCTTAGCTAAGCGTGAGCGTCTAATTGCAACAGGTGATGCATACCCTGTCTCTTTACCTATTACACACACCATCGATGAAGTGAAACTAAAGTATCCAGATTTGGAAGTTGATGTTGCAACCGGTGACAAGGTGGCTCTAGCTGGAAGAGTTATGTTCCAGAGAAACACTGGCAAGCTTTGCTTTGCAACTTTGCAAGCAGGATCAGGTGCTCGCATTCAGGTAATGCTTTCTTTGGACAAAGTTGGTGAAGGTTCTCTCGAGGAATACAAAGAACTGGTTGACCTAGGCGATCACCTATTTGTTGATGGTGAAGTTATCACCTCTAAGCGCGGAGAGCTCTCCATCCTGGTTGAGCACTGGGTGATGGCAGCTAAGACTCTAAGACCACTACCTAACCTTCACAATGAATTGGGTGAAGAGTATCGCGTTCGTCATCGCTATGTTGATTTGATTGTTAGAGATCGCGCAAGAGAAGTAGTTCAAATCAGAGCTAAGGTAATGCAATCTCTTCGTAAGACTTTCACCGAAGATAACTTCATCGAAGTTGAAACTCCCATGCTGCAGACAATTCACGGTGGAGCATCTGCTAGACCTTTCAAAACACAATCAAATGCTTTTGACACAGAACTGTTCTTACGTATCGCACCAGAGCTGTTCTTGAAGAGAGCAGTAGTTGGTGGCATTGATCGTGTTTATGAAATCAACCGTAACTTCAGAAATGAAGGTGCTGATAGAACTCACTCACCTGAGTTTGCGATGCTTGAAGCCTATGAAGCATATGGTGATTACAACACCATGGCAAAACTTACTCAAGCGCTAATTCAAAATGCAGCCATGGATTGCTTTGGAACTTTACAAGTTGAACTTGAAGACGGTGAAGTCAATGATCTTTCAGGAGAATGGGCAAGAGTCTCAATGTTTGAATCTCTTTCTGCTGCATGTGGTCAAGAGATCACACCAGAAACAGATATCGCTGTTCTAAAGAAACTAGCTGAGAAGGAAGGTCTTGAAATTGATCACCCTCAGCACGGTAAGTATGTTGAAGAACTTTGGGAGCACT
Source organism: Actinomycetota bacterium (assembly GCA_009702405.1). Next base: position 2,732 of record WLIC01000068.1, on the reverse strand, counting down.
TCGTCAAAGGTGATTTGCAGAAACCAACATTTGTAATGGACTTCCCAGTCGACACCTCTCCACTGGTTCGTAACCACAGATCTAAGCCTGGGGTAGTTGAGAAGTGGGATCTTTATATCAGAGGCTATGAACAAGCAACCGGGTACTCAGAGCTTGTTGACCCAGTTATTCAACGCGAAAGATTTGTTGAGCAGGTCAAGCTTGCAGCTGCTGGAGATCCTGAGGCTATGAAGCTTGATGAAGAGTTCTTGAAAGCTCTTGAATTCGGTATGCCACCAACAGGTGGAATGGGTATGGGTATCGATCGGTTGCTCATGAGCCTTACCGGTCTTGGTATCCGTGAAACCATCATGTTCCCTCTGGTGAAGTAATAATGAAGGTCTTCTGGGACGCAGTCCTAAGCATCCTGCCACCACTGGGCATGGGAGTGCTGGTTTACTTCCTGTTCAAATCAATCATTGGCGCTGATGCTAAAGAACGTAAGGTCAGGGCTGAGATCGAGGCTGAAGAGCGAGCTAAACACGAGGTTTCTAAGAAAAACATCAAGTAGGGTTTTATTTAATAATTCCTTGGAGGGGACAATGAAGAATAAAGATCCAGAAATAATGGTTGCTTATGTCAACGGACCATTTATGTTGAAGTTAGTAATTTACTGTGTAGCGACCATGGCTTTTGGGGCTGCTACGTTACCGAATGCAACTGGACTGTTTGCTCAGGCGGGCCTCTTTGTTTTGCTGTGGGTTAGCTTTGGCGGAGCAGCAGCTGCGGGTATCACCCTGATCTCTGGTCTCAGACTTCCTGGCTATCAAGCTGCCTTAGGCGCATTTGCCTCTAACAAGGCAGAGAAGGCAAGAATGAGAGCCAGATACAACGAAATCAAAGCCACCAAGCCTTGCAACCTTTCAGGGAAGCAAGTTCTTATTTCTGCTGGTGCCGGCCTAGTTGTCGCCGCTGCCCTAGCAATGACTTTGTAAGCCTCGCTGCCACTTTCAACGCGGATTCTCAGGGAGTTCCCCCATTGGCGAACAGCCTGAATAAACAGGGGTAATCGGGGTTATCTTCTTTGTAAGCACTTAAATAAGTGTCAAAGGAGTAAAAGATGTTTGAGAAGTTCACTGACAAGGCCCGTAGGGTAGTGGTTTTGGCGCAAGAAGAAGCCAAGTCACTAAACCACAACTACATCGGTACAGAGCACATCCTGCTTGGTCTAATCCACGAAGGTGAAGGCGTAGCAGCTAAGGCGCTAGAAGCGCTTGGTATTTCTCAAGAGGCAGTTCGTGACCAGGTCAAAGAGATCATTGGTCAGGGTCAGCAGCCTCCAACAGGTCACATTCCTTTCACTCCTCGTGCAAAGAAAGTTCTTGAGCTTTCTCTTCGTGAAGCATTGCAACTAGGTCACTCATACATTGGCACAGAACACCTTCTTCTTGGTTTGATCAAAGAAGGTGAAGGTGTTGCTGCTCAGGTTCTAACTAAGTTAGGTGCAGACACCAACAAGGTTCGTGCTCAGGTGCAACAGATGTTGCAAGGTTTTGATAACAAGGAAACCGCTACCGTTGGTGGCGAAGCTATTCCTCAGAAGGGCTCACAGGTTCTTGACCAGTTTGGTAAGAACTTAACTGCGGCTGCTGCTGAAGGAAAACTAGATCCTGTAATCGGTCGTGAAAAAGAAATCGAACGCGTAATGCAGATTCTTTCTCGCAGAACTAAGAACAACCCAATTTTGATTGGTGAACCTGGTGTTGGTAAGACTGCTGTTGTTGAGGGTCTTGCTCAAGCAATCGTTGCAGGTAACGTTCCTGAAACTCTTAAGGGTAAGCAGCTTTACACTCTTGACCTAGGTTCTTTGATTGCCGGCTCTCGCTACCGTGGTGACTTTGAAGAAAGACTAAAGAAGGTCATCAAGGAAATTAAGGGCCGAGGCGACATCATCACTTTCATTGATGAGATTCACACTCTCGTTGGAGCAGGTGCTGCAGAAGGTGCAGTGGATGCTGCCTCGATCTTGAAGCCAATGCTTGCTCGTGGTGAACTACAAACCATCGGTGCAACTACTTTGGATGAGTTCAGAAAATACTTTGAGAAGGACGCTGCTTTAGAGCGTAGATTCCAATCGATCCAGGTGAACGAACCTTCTATTCCTCAGACCATCAACATCTTGAAGGGTCTTCGTGATCGTTACGAAGCTCACCACAAGGTTTCTATTACTGATGGCGCGATTGTTGCAGCTGCGAAGCTTGCTGATCGTTACGTTGCTGACCGTTACCTGCCAGACAAGGCGATTGACCTAATCGATGAAGCTGGTGCGAGATTGCGTCTATCAATTCTTTCTTCACCACCTGAGCTTCGTGAACTTGAAGAGAAGATTGCTGCTGTTCGCGTTGACAAAGAAAAGGCTATTGAAGGCCAGGACTTTGAAGGCGCTGCCAAGCTACGCGATGATGAGAAGAAACTTCTTTCAGAACGAGCAAAGCTAACCAAGCAGTTCCGTTCAGGTAACGTAGCTGCTCACGGTGTTGTTGATGAAGGTTTGATTGCTGAAGTATTGGCTGCTGCAACTGGTATTCCAGTATTCAAGTTGTCAGAAGAAGAATCAGCCAAGTTGGTCTTCATGGAAGCAGAACTACACAAGAGAGTTATTGGTCAGAAAGCTGCTGTTGAGTCAATCTCTAAGGCGATTAGACGTCAGCGTGCAGGTTTGAAAGACCCTAACCGTCCTTCAGGTTCATTCA
>WLIC01000067.1 GCA_009702405.1 Actinomycetota bacterium | reverse complement strand
GGTAGTTATCGCTGGATTGATATTGAAAGCACTGCTTACTTCAGCTCTTAGATCTCTAGCTAGAACAACTTTCTCAACCGCATTGGTTTTGATTAGTTCGAGTGCTGTTAGAACGTTTTGAGTGAAACGCTCTGGAGAGATAGTTCCGTTTTCAAAACGAATTGGTTGATTAGGTGCTGCCTTCTTGATGAGTTTTAGTGCAGCAGATTCTTCTATGTTGATTCGAGTTAGCCAAAGTCTTGAATCTCTAAGTCCAATAATCAACTGAGGAATAACAAGAACGCTCTCAGCTTTGCTTTGATCAGCAAAAGCTATTGAGCCGAAGGCAATAAGACCAGAACCAGGCAGGTTTACCTGGTCAGTTATCTCTGCCCCTGATACGACTTCTCGCCACTTCGTATCTAGTTCTTCAATACGGTTTGATCCTGTGGCAGTTATTCTGAGTGCTTCACCCCAGCCGATGAGCCCTTGGTTTTGATGCAGGAAGGAAGTTGAGGCAGAACCTAGGAGTTCGGTGAACTCAAAGCCTTGGTCTAAACCAAGCTCTGCGGCTGTTATCAGCCTGCTGTTCACCTTGAGGGTCACTGAATTCATCACTTTTCGTCTGCTGAATGTTGTCTGTGAAAGCCCAAACAAGCCCTTAGGCACTGGTCTTGGCTGGGATATTCTTTAGATAAGACCCTAAAATCCTAAGCCAGACCGAGGAGGCCAAGATGCGTAAAACAGTAATTACTGTTGTTACCTTGGTGCTTTTCATTGGTGTTTCAGCACCGACTCTGGCTTTTGCTGATGATGAAGAGGATAACCCTGGCTGGAACAGTGTTTTCGGCCATGACGATAAAGGTGCTCGAGTTCCTAAGCCTATTAAGAAGCCACACCCTAAGCCAGATAATGAAAGCAGAGAAAGACACAGTGAGATCGAGAATCTCTTCGAAGATATCACTGGCGTAATCATTCCTCCTATTGTCATCAAGCCTGGTAATCGACCTAATCCAAACATTTTTGAGCTACCGGTTGACCCAAACCCAGATGCAGAAACTGATCTGGAACAACTAGGCGCTGAGACTGAATATATTGACATTGTCATTGACACTGTCAATGGCGTTAGTGAAAGCAACCCTGATTACCTAACTACTTCTCTTACTCAGCAAGGTTCAGCAAAAGTGGGGCTCAAAGTTCAGAACAACATTGACCCTAATAAGAATCAACCAATCCAAATCAAGACCATGGTTCTAACCGATAAGACCCCAAGTGAAGAATTCATCCACGATGCATGGGTCTTTGGTGGCATTCTAGGTTCAACTGCTTTAGCTTTACTAGCGCTAACCGGGTTCAATACTCTTCGGTTACGCAAAGACCCTAAGGCTAATTACATATACGAGGCTAAGGACTAATCTCTAAAGATTAGACTTGCCTAGTGAGCAAAGCTGATTTGGCCAAGAAGCCAGCGGAAGTCGCGGCCATGTTTGATTCGGTTGCCGACAGTTACGACCGCACCAATGATTTACTGTCCTTCGGGCAAGACCGGCTATGGCGTAAAAAAGTGCTCAAAGCTATTAACCCTCAATCAGGTCAAACTGTTTTAGATCTTGCTGCTGGAACTGGTTCATCTTCTATTGTCTTTGCTAAACCTGGGGTCAAAGTCATCGCCAGCGATTTTAGTGAAGGCATGTTAGCTGTTGGTCGTAAACGTCATCCTGAACTTGAATTTGTTTATGCAGATGCAACAGCTTTGCCTTTCAAGAGTGAATCAGTTGATGCGGTAACTATTTCTTTTGGTCTTAGAAACGTTGTTGATCCAAACAAAGCGCTAACTGAAATGCTTAGAGTGTTAAAACCAGGTGGGGTTGTTGTGATCTGTGAATTCTCACATCTGAGAACACCTGTTATCGGTGGTTTATACCGCTGGTATCTACGTAATGTTTTGCCTAAGTTATCTAAAGTGCTAGCTAAGAATAAAGGTGCTTACGATTACCTAGCTGAATCCATTGAGGCTTGGCCTAAGCAAGAAGTTCTAGTTGATTGGCTAACTAAAGCAGGTTTTGTTTCTGCGTCTTACAAGAACTTGTCTTTGGGTATCGTAGCCTTACACACTGCTAAGAAAGCAGCTAAATGAGCAAAATAGATCTTCCGCCTCAACTACGCAAGGTAGTTGATAAGAACCTACTCAAATCCATTCAAGCTGGATTAGAGAAGGTTGAAGTTGCTTTACTTGAAAGCGTCACACACACCGACCCTGTTGCTAATGTGACAAGCCGTCACTTACTTGAAGCAGGGGGTAAGAGACTACGCCCTGTTTTAGTTCTGTTAGGTGCTGCTCTTGGGGATGCTAATAAAGATGAGGTAATCAAGGCAGCGGTTGTTGTTGAGCTAACACATTTAGCAACTCTTTATCACGATGATGTGATGGATAGAGCACCAATGCGTAGAGGCGTTCCAACTGCTCATGAGGTTTGGGGTAATAACGTAGCAATCTTGACTGGTGACTTGCTCTTTGCACGAGCCAGTCAGATTGTTTCTCGTCTTGGTGGTAAAGCTCTTACCCTGCAGGCAGATACCTTCGAGAGATTATGTCTTGGTCAACTGCATGAAACATTGGGTCCGCAGAATAACGAAGATCCAATTGCACATTATTTACAAGTACTAGCCGATAAGACCGGTTCATTGATTGCAGCTAGTGCTGAACTAGGCGTTGTTTATGGTGATGGGCCAGATGAATACCGTGAACCAATGCGTATCTATGGCGAGAAGGTTGGAGTTGCATTCCAACTCATCGATGATGTGATTGACATCCTCTCTGATGCTTCGGGTAAGACACCTGGCACGGATCTTCGGGCGGGCGTGCCAACCATGCCAACACTGTTACTTAGAGCAAGTAACGACCCTGAGGCTAAAGAACTTATTGAGATAATTGATGGTGGCCTCGAAGACGATGCTCAGCTAGCACTAGCTGTTTCTAAGCTTCGTAAACACCCAGCATTAGAAGAGGCTTACCAGTTAGCTAGAACTTGGGCAGAGGATGCTGTTGCAGCTTTAGCCCCACTACCTGAATCACCAGTCAAGCAAGCTCTAAAGGTTTTCGCTGAAGCAGTTGTTGACCGCGAACAATAAATAAGGATTTGAACTAAGTTGAACAAAATGCGTTTAGCCATTGTTGGTGCCGGGCCTGCTGGTATCTATGCTGCTGATTTGATTATCAAAGCTGAAAGAGACTTTGAGGTCAGCATTGATCTGTTTGATTTACTACCTGCACCCTATGGTCTAGTTAGATATGGTGTTGCTCCTGATCACCCAAGAATCAAAGGCATCATCAAGGCTTTGTATGAAGTCTTGGATAGAGGAGACATCCGTTTCTTTGGCAATGTGAAATACGGAACAGATATCACTCTTGATGAACTAAAGAGTCATTACAACGCTGTCATCTTCGCTACCGGTGCTATCAAGGATGCCGAACTTAACATTCCTGGTGTTGAGCTCGATGGTTCTTACGGTGCTGCTGATTTTGTGAACTGGTATGACGCTCATCCTGATGTTTCTAGAACCTGGCCACTAAATGCCAAAGAGGTTGCTGTTATTGGTAACGGTAACGTGGCTTTGGATGTTGCACGTATCTTGGCTAAACATCCACAAGATCTACTTTCAACAGATATTCCAGACAACGTTTATCAAGGCTTACTAACTTCACCGGTTACTGATGTTCATGTCTTTGGAAGGCGAGGACCTGCTCAAGTTAAGTTCACTCCGCTTGAGCTTCGTGAAGCTTGTCACATCGAAGGTGTTGACACCATCGTCTATGACGAAGACTTCAAATACGATGTTGGTTCTCAAGAAGCTATTGATAGCAATAACCAGACTCGAGTCATGGTTAACACCCTTGAAGGTATTAGGGGTAAAGAACTAACTGGGGCTACCAGAAGATTGCACTTACATTTCTTTAGTTCACCTAAAGAGATCATTGGTGTTGATGGCAAGGTAACTGCTCTAAAGATTGAAAGAACAGAACTTGACGGTAATGGTGGAGTAACGCCAACCGGTGAATTTGTAGAGTATCCAGTCCAAGCTGTTTATCGTGCAGTTGGATACTTCGGTAGTGAATTAGATTCGATTCCTTTTGATAACAAGTATGGAGTTATCAGTAACGAAGCTGGACGTGTTCTAGGTAGTGATGGAAAACACATTCCAGGTCTCTATGCAACCGGTTGGATCAAGCGTGGACCAGTTGGTCTTATTGGTCACACCAAGAGTGATGCTATGGAAACTATTGCCTGTGTGATTGCAGATAAGAATTCTTGGTGGCAACCAGAACATTCTTCTGAAGCTGCTGTTGTTGCATTATTGAATTCAAAGAATGTCCAGTTCCTTGGCTGGCCTGAATGGCTAAAGGTTGATGCAACCGAGAAGGCTTTAGGTGCAGCTCAAGAACGTGAACGTATCAAGCTGGTTGATAGATCTGATTTCCTTGACGCTGCTTTCAAGAAGAACTAGTTGTGTCTACTAAGCAGGGAATGACTGACAAGAGAGCTAAGTCCACACAATTTGCTCTGATGGTCATGTTCTTTACTCAGGGAGTTTCATCCCTTTCTTGGATGCCTAGAATCCCAGAGTTCATTACTAACCTGCACGTGAGCAATGAGGTTTGGGGTTCCATCATTGGTTTTGGTGGAGCAGGTGCAATCATTCCTTTGGTCTTTACCAACAAACTAGTTCTGCGTTTTGGAACAACACCAATCATCAAGTATTCAGCTGTTGCGATTGCTGCCATCATTGGGTTCTTACCTCTGACTAATACTTGGTGGGTGTTCCTTGCTCTGCACTTCACCATGTCTTTAGCTTTTAGCACTTTCAACATTGCCCTTAACT
>WLIC01000066.1 GCA_009702405.1 Actinomycetota bacterium | reverse complement strand
CGAGACAGGTTCACACCGCGTGCAGCAAACTGTTCCAACATCTCTAGCAGTGCACCAGGACGATCTGTTGGTAGTTCAACAATCACAGAAGTTTTGTCTTTACCTGAACGAGCAGTTGGTTTAGCAGCTAAACCAATTTCAATAAATCTGGTTTGTGCTTTCTTGTTATCACCGATGTTCTTCGCTAACACAGTTAGTTTGTAATGATCGGTGATGCTCTTAGCTGAGATAGCAGCGTCTGCAGTTGCATTTGCTTCAAGTAAAGAAACGGCAGCTTGTGCAGTTGAAGTTGCCGGTAGATGTGAATGCTTAGGAAGATTTTCTTGTAACCAACCACGACACTGAGCATATGCGGTTGGATGCGTGGTAACCACCTTCACATCGGCTAACTTGGTGCCTGGCTTTGCTACCAGGTTGAAAGTTACTGGAACTAGGTATTCACCAAAGATACGAATGTTTGTTGTATTGGCCAGAGCATCAAGGGTTGCTGATACTCCACCTTCAATTGAGTTCTCAACTGGGACTATGGCTCTGGTGGCTTTTCCTGAAATCACTGCATCGATAGCTTCGGTAACGGTTGAAACAGGAAGAGTCTTAGCGTTCTTAGCTGCTTTGACCTGGGCTAGAGCAAGCTCAGTAAAGGTACCCACAGGACCTAAGAAGGCATAGGTGGACTTCTTGTTACTTACTGAATTAGCCATAGATAAAGGTTAGTTGAGTTATTAGTAGTTAGGTGCTGCTGGCAGACCAAAGAACTTCTCTAAGGTGTGAACATCATCGTCATGCATAACCCTTGCTAAACCAACACCGACGTATCTCAAATGCCAAGGTTCATACTGGTAGCCGGTTGTTGGGGTAGCAAAGTTTGGATACCTAATAATGAAGCCGTATTTGTAGGCATTAGCAGCTAGCCATAGACCTGCCTTGGTTTGACCAAAACATACTCTGATCTGACAACCCTGCCCTCGAGCTGAAACATCCATAGCCCAACCGGTTTGGTGCTCTGAATAGCCAGGTCTAGCGGCCAGGGCTTCTCCTGCTTTCTTGCCATACCTTTTGACCTGACGATCATGGATTGTGCTCTGCTCTGTATAGGAACGGTAAGCACTTTGAATAATCAGGCTGCCTTTACCGGCTGCTTTCATGGCTGTTGCCAGCTTGTATGCGGCGGTAGATGCTTCTTTTCTAAGCTTTCTGCCATAAGGGTTAGCGTTTAGACTGCCGAACTGTGGGGCAACTAGGTCTTTAGGGATGTATTTGATGGGATAAAGCGGTCTCTGCTTGTTCACAACAACCCAAGGTGATTCTGGCTCTGTTGTGGATTGCCAGACTAGGGATGTCGCCTGGGCAGGTGTAAAATTAGTTACCGAGGGAAATAAAATAGAGATAACTATGGTTACTGAAATAAGTAACCGTTTCTTAGTTCCTCTGGACATTTCTAAAGTCTAACTTTCACAAACAGAAAAGAGAACGCCTTGGCGCGTGCAGAACGTAAAGCAGCAGCAGCTGAATCAGCTAAAACGGGTGTAATGACCCACAGACAAATCATGTTCGTTTTATTCGGTCTTATGGCCGGTATGTTCCTATCCGCTCTAGATCAGAGCGTTGTTGGAACAGCTATGCGAACAATTGCAGATGACCTGAATGGTTTATCAGCACAGGCTTGGGTAACCACCGCTTACCTAATCACTTCAACTATCGCAACACCTATTTATGGAAAGCTTGGGGATATCTTCGGAAGAAGATATTTGTTCATCACAGCTATCTCAATTTTTATTGTTGGATCAGTTATCTCAGGTTTTGCTAACAGCATGTATGAACTTGCTGCATTCAGAGCAATCCAAGGTGTTGGTGCTGGTGGTCTATTCGCTCTTGCGCTAACTATTCTTGCTGACATCGTTCCACCAAGAGATCGTGCAAAGTATCAAGGTATGTTCCTTGCAGTGTTTGGAACTTCATCAGTTCTTGGCCCACTAATCGGAGGACTACTAGCTGGTGTTGATAGCTTCCTAGGTATCACCGGATGGCGTTGGATCTTCTTGATGAACCTACCTATCGGTCTTATCGCTTTGTTCTTAGTGATCTCATTCCTACACATTCCTCATCACGAGAGTAAGAGCAAGCGCATTGACTGGTGGGGTGTAGTTACCATCATCGTTGGTGTTGTTCCTATCCTGATTGTTGCTGAGCAAGGTCGTGAATGGGGTTGGGCTTCAGCTGAAGCAATTGCTTCATACGTGATTGGTGTTCTAGGTATTGCAGCTTTCATCATGATCGAAAAGAAGATGGGTGAAGATGCTCTTCTTCCATTGCATCTATTCAAATCAAGCACTTTCACTCTGACAACTTTGTTAGGTGTAATCGTTGGTCTTGGAATGTTCGGTGGAATGATTTCACTTCCACTAGTTCTTCAGATTGTTTATGGAGCATCTCCGACTGAAGCTGGTTACCTGATGATCCCTATGGTTATGGGTCTAATGGTTTCTTCTATCGTGAGCGGACGTATCACAAGCAAGACCGGTAAATACAAGATCTTTATGGTGCTAGGAACAGCAATGATGGGTCTGTCATATGTTTACCTTTCAACTCTTGTATACACCTGGCAGGTATGGCAGATCTCTATTGGAATGGTAGTGATGGGTCTAGGTCTAGGTCAGATGATGCAGACACTAACCATTGCATCTCAAAACGCAGTTGAAGCTAAAGACATTGGTGTTGCAACATCTTCATCAACCTTCTTTAGACAAATGGGTGGAACTCTAGGTGTTGCAGTATTCCTATCTATCTTGTTCAACCAGTTGGCAGATAAAGGTGCAGAAATCGGTGCCAAGATTCAGGCAGCTATTCAAGCTAACCCTGCTCTCCTAGCTGACCCTCGTAACGCTGCTTTCACACAGGGAGGTGACCTAGGCTCAATGATCCAGAGTGACTCGTCATTCCTAAAGACCGCTAGCCCTGAACTTGCTAACCCAATCAAGCAGGCTTTTGCTGAGTCTGCTGGAAGCGTGTTCGTAGCAGCTGCAATTGTTGTTGCAGTGGCCTTTGCTCTGTCCTGGTTCATCAAGGAGCTTGCTCTTAGAACCAAGTCAGGTGTTCAAGAAAAGGCTGACGCAGCAGCAGCTAGCGTTCACTAACTAACACTGAACTAAAGGCCTCAGCATGCATAAAGCGTGCTGAGGCCTTAGTCTTTAAACACACGGGAGTCCTTATTCAAGGACTGAGAAGAAGCGCAAAGCCTAAAACCGTCAAACCTGAACTGGGTAATGCCAGCGTAGGAAGGGAAAATGAAACGCATATCTATCGCACTAGCAACTGTTCTATTACTGACTGGTTGCTCACCTGCAGCAGCTCCTAAAGAACCAGTAACACTTGTTGCCCATGATTCTTTTGTGATTAGTGATGAGCTCAAAGCTGAGTTTGAATCAACTTCTGGTTATGAACTAAAGATAGTTAGAGCAGGTGATGCTGGCGCTATGACAAGCAAACTTGTTCTAACCAAAGATTCACCAATAGCTGATGTTGTTTTTGGGATTGATAACACCTTTGCTCCAGTTGCTAAAGAAAACAAAATTATCGATGGTGAACTAAAAGCAGTTGACTATGCAGATGTCTGTTTCAACATCGACACCGAATACTTCAAAGAACATGATCTTGAGATACCAACTGACTGGCGAGATCTGATCAAACCTAAATACAAAAACCTAACCGTTATTGAAAACCCAAATACTTCTTCAACTGGAATGGCTTTCTTAGCTTCAACCTACGATGCCTTCCCACCTGCAACAGCTGGAGTCTTTCCATCAGCGGTTACCTGGTGGTTAGCACTTAGAGATAACGGTGTGAAAGTTGCTAGTGGTTGGGAAGATGCTTATTACACAGACTTCTCAGGTTCAGCAGGTAAGGGCAACTACCCAGTTGTTCTTTCATATTCTTCTTCCCCTGCTGATGAACTAGATGGTCAAGGTAACCCTCGCACTCAAGCGATAAGAAAAGATTGCTTCAGACAAACTGAATACGTTGGTGTTCTAAAGAACACAACTAACAGTGAAGGAGCGAAGGCTTTAGTTAAGTTCATGCTTTCTAAGAACTTCCAGAAATCTCTACCTGTTGCTATGTATGTTTACCCAATAGATCAGAGTGTTTCAATTCCAGATTCATGGCTTAGAAATGCAGCTCCTGCAATTACAACTATTGGTGGAGAACTGGATATCGCTAAGAAGCGCGAGTCTTGGTTAGGCGATTACAACTGGGTGTTCGACGTTGCGCCTTAAGAGCTTTTTACTGTGGGCAGCACCGCTAACTTTTGTTGCGGTTCTGTTTTACTGGCCATTACTTAGAGTTCTGCATTTAGGTTTTGGTTCACATCTAATTGGAACTATCCCAACTGAGATAAGTATTTGGCCGGTACTCTGGTTCACCGTATGGCAAGCGATACTCTCAACTCTTATCGCCCTTGTTCTTGGTATTCCGGGTGCGTATGTTCTTTATAGAAAGAACTTCAAAGGTGCATCGGTTCTGCGTTCTTTGATTACTATTCCGTTCATGTTGCCTAGCTTGGTGATAGCAATAGCAATTACTGAACTAGCAGCACTCTTTGGTGGTTTAGATCCTGTTGTTGCGATTATCTTGGCTAATGTATTTGCCAACTATGCAGTTGTAGTTCGAACAGTTGGTTCTCAGTGGCAGACCTTAGACACTCAGACAGATGAGGCAGCAGAAGTTGCTGGTGCAGGTAGATTCCGTTCAACACTCAAAGTCGCCCTTCCCCAGCTAAGAAGTTCCATTAGATCTTCAAGCGCCATCGTTGTTCTGTATTGTGCTAGCTCTTATGGAATTGTGCTCAGTCTTGGCGGTGGCAAGGTAAATACCTTAGAGACAGCTGTCTCGGTATCCGTCCTACAAAGACTTGATCTGCAACATGGAGCAGCATTGGCTCTGTTGCAGATT
>WLIC01000065.1 GCA_009702405.1 Actinomycetota bacterium | reverse complement strand
TATTTGAACGTGAGCGCTGGATGAAACAGGTAAGAATTCAGTTAGACCTTGAACGATTCCAAGGATGATTGCTTGGAGAAAATTCATGCCCAGTCTTCATCGTCCTCGGCTAGTTCCATTGGAAGAAACTCGCCGAACTGATCAGAGAGTGCCTCTTCATAATCCAAGAAGACTGACTTCAAATGCTCATATGAAGCTACCACCGCAGGGTCATCTGCACCTCTGCCAGCTGATACCGCTTCGAAATGTCTCTCCAAAGCAGCAACAAAATTGTTCAGTGAACTTCTCGCCTCTTGTGCCATATGCCAAAACTACTCCTGGTTAGCCCAAAATCAATACACATAACTCTCTAAAATGCTTTTCAGTGTTTAGTAGTAACATTTAGAACTGTTGCTCAAAACAACTTTAAGTCCGGGTGGCGGAATGGTAGACGCGCTAGCTTGAGGTGTTAGTCCTCTTACGAGGGTAGGGGTTCAAGTCCCCTTTCGGACACGTAGTTTGAGACAGCTACCACAAAGCCCCGATATTTTGTATCGGGGCTTTGTTCATCTCTGGAACTTGGTCACCAACCTAAATGTTCAAGATAAAACTTCCTAATCACGGCATAATCAAGTTAACAAAGCAAATCTGGAGGGAAGATTATGCGTTCATTGAAAAAGCTGGCAATCCTCAGCATTGTGCTTGGGTTTTCAGGTGTTGGTTTGGCACAAGCTGCATCTCCACCGAGTCGTTATGTTTCCTTGCTTATTCAAGATACCGGTGGCTTCACACCAGTTGAATACGCTTTCGCCCGAACACCAACTGTTTTGTATAGCGATGGCCTTTTGATTGTCCCAAGCAGAATCGTAACCGCGCAGTATCCAGGACAATTTGTTTCAGCGTTCATGCAAAAGAGAGAGTTGGCTGCAGTTCCTCGAATCATGGCTGCGACTGAAAAGAACCATTTGACGGATCCCAAATTTGATTGGGGTATGCCATGGATAGTTGATGTTCCTGACACCATGTTTGTTACCCAAATCTCCCCTAAAGCTCCTCAAACTAAGCTGTCAATCTATGCACTGGGCTTTGATGTAGGAGTAACGCCTAAGTCTAAAGCTGAAGCACGTCGATCAGCATCAACTTTCAGAGACAAGATCGAATCATTTAGCTCAGAGTTTATGTGGACTAAGTCAAAACCGACTATTTGGAAACCAACCAAGTGGCTATACATGGCAAGCGAATCTCAGACCGAGGCCTATAGCAAGACATACAAGTGGTTTGGTTCAAAACCACTTCGATTCACCTCATCTTGTATGGAGATGACTTCTCTCGAGAACGCAAAGCTCAATGTTCTACTACCAAAGTTGAATTCATCGTCCAGGTTTAGCTCGAATGGGAAGATCTGGCGAATCACTGTTCGACCCCTTTTCCCTCACGAAACAGGCTGTCAGTCAATAATCAATTAGTTCAAGTTGTAAACTGCTCAATAATGTCCCAACTCGAAAATCCAGAACTTCCGCATGCCGCTCATTATTCAATTGAAGTGGCACGTGAACGAATTGCTGGCAAAAAGCTTTTTGTCCTAACCGGAGCAGGTGTCAGCACAGATTCTGGAATCCCTGATTATCGAGGTCAAGGACGAGTTGCCAGACATCCAATGACCTATGACGCTTTTATGGCATCCTTTGAAGCCCAGCAACGATATTGGGCTAGAAGCTTTGTGGGTTGGTCCAGAATCGCACTAGCCAAACCTAATGCTGGACATTTTGCGATTGCCTCAGCACAGTTAATCGGCTCAGTTACTGCTCTTGTTACCCAGAATGTCGATGGGCTTCATCAAGCAGCTGGCAGCAAGAACGTAATTGATCTGCATGGCAGGTTAGACAGAGTGATTTGCCTTGGATGTAAAACTTCGATAACAAGAACAGAAATGGATGAGTACCTGCAGGAACTCAATCCAAACATCAGCAAAGACAATTCGGTTGAATTTTCTCCTGATGGCGATGCTGAGGTTGATGGAACTGAGAACTTTATTGTTCCGAAATGTAAGAAGTGCGATGGCATCTATAAACCTGATGTGGTCTTCTTTGGAGAATCCGTACCAACTAATCGAGTTGAACTAGCCCTAAGCCAACTAGCCGCTGCTGATGCTTTACTTATTGCTGGATCATCTTTGACTGTAAATTCTGGTTATCGTTTTGCGAGGCTTGCTGCTCAATCTTCTAAGCCAATTGTGATAGTCAACATTGGCCCAACTCGTGCTGATGATCTCGCGATTGCAAAGATAGAAGCCAACACTTCAATAGTTTTAGAAAGGCTGCTCATTGACTGAAACTATTTTGGGTTTACTAAGGCATGGACAAACTGACTGGAACATCGATCTCAGACTCCAAGGTTCAAGTGATATCCCGCTAAATGAAACTGGTCGCCAACAAGCCGCGATAGCTGGGGCAACTTTCTCTAGAGCTGACTGGGATGTGATTATTGCCTCTCCCCTGTCTAGAGCTCGTGACACCGCAGAAATAGTTGCTCAGCAACTAGCCATGCCAGTTGTCATAGTTCCAGAGCTGGTTGAAAGATCATTCGGTACCGCCGAAGGGTTTAGCCACTCAGAATGGCGCAAGATGTATGAAGCTAACGAACACATCGAGGGACTTGAATCAATTGAAGATCTGCGGTCAAGATGTGAACTTCTTTTGCAGTTGCTAGCCACTGAATATGATGGGCTCAGAGTGCTTGCAGTTTCTCATGGAGCGCTAATTCGGAAATTACTTCGTATTGTCAGCGATAACCAGGTTCCTCAGGATGGCGATCGCCTAGGTAATGTTTCGTTGAACAAAATTGTTCACTCAGATGGTTATTGGGCTATTTCGGATTACAATCCGAAATCACTTGCTCTCTAGATCCGCAAAGATTTTTAGTAATTGATCCGCAGAGGCATCCCAATCAAATCTTGCAGCTTGCTCTACAGAAGCGCTGGAAGCCTTGGCCCAGTTACTTCCTGTTGCTAGTTCGTTTATTCTTGATACCAGTTCTGTTGCGCTATTTGAGTTGAAATACGATCCAGCATTAGCTGATACCTCATGGAAGATTTCAAGATCAGAGACAATGACGGGAGTCCCTCGCTGCATAGCCTCAACCAAAGGAATCCCGAACCCCTCATCTTTACTTGCAGTAACAAGAGCGAAAGCATCATCCAGGAGTGCAACGTATTCCTGGTCAGTCACACCATTATGAAAAACCACTTTTGCTCCGAATTCTTTAGCCAACGAATCTAGTTCTTGTTCTCTAGACCTGGTGATTTTGCTCAGTAGATGGAGTTCATAATCAACTAGCGAACCTGTGGCTTCAATGAGAGTTTCCACGTTCTTGTATGGCATGAATGAACCGATGTAAACCAGTTTCTTGCTGTTAGGTGCTTTTCGAGCTTTTCCGTTCTGTGACTTATCTGGTGCGTTATAGACCACGGTTACCGGTCGCTTAGTTAGACGGTTCTCACCAATAAGTTTCTTAGTTGTGTCTGACACTGTGGCTATGGCGTCTGCTCGGTTAAGTAGCAAACGCTGAGGTTGATAGCTCAAGTGATACATACGCCAAATTCCTCTGACCAATAGGTTTAGATCCTGAGGTGGCTTGCGGTGTCTGTAATAAATCAAGTCATGCAAGGTAAGCACCAACTTGTATTTCCTACCTACAGTGCCCATAACCTGCATTGGTGAAAATACATGTGTCACACCAAGTTTGTTGAGCTTACTTGCGATGTAAAACTCTGAAGGTGACTGAGGGTTATTTACAACAATGTATCTGATTCCAATTGGCAGAGCATCTAGTTGACGTAAGTCATAAATGAGCACGACAACATCAATTTTCTTAACTAAGGCCTTAACCAGTTCAGCGCTGAAGCGACTTATGCCGTCGTGATGACCGATACGAATAAAGCGTGCATCAAAGTGAAGTGTTTGCACTAGTTGCTCTGCTTAGCGATGAAAGCATTCATCGCATCAATTGTTTCTTCAGCCGCCTCATAGTGAACTAGGTGACCGCAGTTTTTAATCTCATGAACAGAGGCGTTATGCATTTGCTGTGACATCTTGATAACAGCTGATACCGGTGTTATTTCATCCAGCTCTGCGGCAACTAACAATATTGGTTTCTTGATCAGAGGAACATATGGAGCCATGGTGTTATCAATTGAGGCTATGTATGACTCCCAGACCACCTGAGCGTTCGCAAAGCTATTGAAATGCAGTCTGTGTTGATTCTTAATCCACTTTCTCAATGCTTTGTCATCGGACTTGGTTGTGTAACTGCTCATTGAATCAACTAGCAAAGGTGTCTTGAGCATTGCTAAGCCCAAACCCTGCGGAAGGATGTGGGCAAACCAGTAATAACCTTTGACAAAGTTCAGTAAGAACCTTGACATACCTTTGGTTATTCCACCAGCAACAGGATTAATACAGATCAGCGCTTTCAGCAGTGTGCTCTTTGCTTCTGCAGCGGAAATAATCAAAGTTCCAAAAGAGTGTCCAATGGCAATCGGGTTCCTCAAGTCAACTGCTTTGAGGAACTTCTCGAACCAAGTCACGTAATTATCTAAGGTGTGTTCGGCCTTCAGCGGTGATGAAGTTCCAAAGCCGGGAATGTCAGGAGCGTAGACGTTGTAGTCGGTTAGTCCCCCGGCAAAAGCCTCAAGGCCGTGGTGATCCCCTCGATAACCGTGAACTAAGACAACGTTCTGAGCTTTGCGAGAATCTGTAGTTGTCGCTGGATAAAACCAGTAGTCGGTGTTAACTGAGTCAACCTCAACGCTTTTCTTTATAGTTCTCCCCTGCGCGTTATCCATATATTCAGCGGCTGTTGTCATATTGCACCTCCCAAGTTCAACGTTTTCATTATATCCCGACATAACCTGCCAGTTTGGTTGAAGAGTATCTAACTATGGATGTCCGAGAGTGGAAGTAGTCTGAACGGGTGAATGAATCAGTAAACAAATTGGCCTTGCCTG
>WLIC01000064.1 GCA_009702405.1 Actinomycetota bacterium | reverse complement strand
TCCAAACCCAGTTAATTCTGAATGCTTCAACAACACCATCAAGCGCCATTCCCATTTGCTCTTCAATAACATCTGTCAACGGGCATCCTGCTGAAGTCAGCGTCATGTGAATGAGAAGTGAATCGTCTTCAGCTTTTTTCAAGTCATAGATCAAACCAAGGTCAACAATGTTGACGCCGATTTCTGGGTCAATAACTTCCTTGATAGCTTCAAGGACCTCGTCGTATCGCTCAGGGGTTAGTTCTATTTCAGTCAAGGATTAAGCCTTTACGTATCTGTCGTAACCTTCAGCTTCAAGGCGGTCAGCAAGTTCTGCTCCACCTTGTTCCGCAACCTTGCCGTCAACAAACACGTGCACAAAGTCAGGCTTGATGTATTTCAAGATGCGGGTGTAGTGCGTGATTAGAAGAACACCTAGATCATTTGCTGCGTGAGCACGGTTCACACCTTCAGAAACAATCTTTAGCGCGTCAACATCCAAACCAGAGTCTGTCTCATCCAAAACTGCAAAGCGAGGCTTTAGTAACTCCATCTGCAGAATTTCGTGACGCTTCTTCTCTCCTCCCGAGAAACCTTCGTTAACGTTTCGCTCTGAGAAAGCTGGATCCATCTTTAGGTTGTTCATTGAATCGCGAACATCTTTGATCCAAGTGCGTAGCGGAGGTGCTTCACCAGTGATGGCTGTCTTAGCTGTTCTAAGGAAGTTAGAAACTGACACACCAGGGATCTCAACTGGATACTGCATCGCTAGGAACAAGCCCGCACGAGCTCTCTCGTCAACGCTCATCTCAAGTACGTTTTCACCGTCGAGCAAGATCTCACCCTGGGTTACCTGGTACTTAGGGTGACCAGCAATTGAGTAAGCCAAAGTTGATTTACCTGAACCGTTAGGCCCCATTACAGCGTGAATTTCACCACTGCGGATGGTTAGGTCGACTCCCTTAAGAATCTCTTTTGTGCCTTGGTCGGTGTCAACACTTACGTGCAGGTTCTTTACTTGCAGAATTGCCATTATTTTTTCCTTTTGGACTAAGCCGGGTCGTATTCAATAAAAACTTCGCCGTTTTCTACCAGCACTTCATAGACGGCAACTGGTTCGTAAGCAGGCAAGCTCAGTGGCGCACCTGTTTCAAGTGAGAACTTAGCTCCATGAGCCCAGCACTCGATGGTGTCGTTATCAACAAAGCCTTCGCTCAGTGAAATCTCACCGTGTGAACACTTGTCATCCATCGCGTGGATTTCACCATTTGGCGTGTGCACGATTGCAATAGCGTGATCGCCAATCTTCACTCTGATAGCTCTACCAGGTTTGATGTCGCTTACATTACAAATTCTCATGGACATTAGCTTCTACCTAACCTGTCTTCTAGAACGGAAGTCATTCTTTCAATTACATCTTCAACACCTGTGCGCTGCAGAATATCTACCAAGAACCCAAGCACAACAAGACGACGAGCTTCATCGACTGTGATTCCTCTTGCCTGTAAATAGAACAGCTGTTCGTCATCGAATCTTCCTGAAGCACTTGCGTGTCCAGCTCCTTCGATTTCACCAGTTTCGATTTCCAGGTTAGGAACTGAGTCTGCTCTAGCTCCATCAGTTAGCAACAGGTTACGGTTCAATTCGTAGGTGTCTGTGCCTTCAGCAACAACACGGATAAGAACATCACCAATCCATACGGTGTGTGCCTTGTGACCCTGAAGAGCTCCCTTATAGGTAACTCTAGATTTACAGTTTGGTGCAGCGTGATCAACGAACGGCCTGTTCTCAATGTGCTGACCTGCATCAGCAAAATAGACACCATTCATTTCAACTTCTGCACCAGGACCTGTGAAAGTGCTAACCGGGGTGATTCTGATTAGATCTCCACCGAAAGTAGCAACCGAGTGCTTTAGGTAAGAGTTACGACCAATCTTTGAATAGTGCGCAGCAACGTGTGCTGAGCCACTCTCCCAGTTCTGCACTGAAACAAAGTTCAACTTAGCTTCATCTTGAACATCGATTTCAATGTTTTCGCCTAGAACTCCAAGGCCACTGTGTTCAAGCACCACAGTTGCTTCACTGAACTTGTTAGCAACAATTACTAAGTGCAGAGCGCTTGCTGTATTTGATGAGCCAACTACGTTTATTCTCAGTGGTTCAGCTAGAACAGCCTCCTTAGCAATTTCAACAAGCAAAGTTTTGCTCGCATTTGTATAGGCTGCTGCAGCTACTCGGTCTTCAGGCAAACCGATTGTGCCAACTCTGCTGTCTGTGCTGTCAATCCAAGTGAATGTGACACCAGCAGTCTCAGTGAACTGCACTTCATCCTTGTATTCAGCAAGGACATCAGCATCGAGGCCTTTTAGCGCAGATGCATCTAGGTAGCGCCACAGGTCTTGTCTTTGGTCAATAGCAGGAAAATCTGAAACAGACTTAGAACGAGGTCGATCACTTCTAATTTGAAGCGGTACACCTGCGCCGTGGCTGTGTTCAGTTAAACCGTGCTGTGCGTTGGTTGAAGTTTCAGTCATTAACCGACTGCCCCTTCCATCTGCATCTCAATCAACTTGTTTAGCTCAAGTGCATATTCCATTGGCAGTTCTTTAGAAATAGGTTCGATGAAGCCTCTAACAATCATCGCCATTGCTTCATCTTCTGCCATACCTCTTGACTGCAAATAGAACAGCTGCTCATCGCTAACTCTTGAAACAGTAGCTTCGTGACCCATTGAAACATCGTCTTCACGAACATCAACTGCAGGGTAAGTATCGCTTCTAGAGATTGTGTCAATAAGCAAGGCATCACAACGAACTGTGTTAGCTGAGTGATGTGCTCCAGGGTTTACTCTGATCTCACCTCGGTAAGAAGTTCTTCCACCACCACGGGCAATTGATTTAGAAATGATTGATGAAGAAGTGTATGGAGCTAGGTGAATCATCTTCGCTCCAGCATCCTGGTGTTGACCTTCGCCAGCAAAAGCAACAGATAAGGTTTCTCCCCTTGCATGTTCACCAGCAAGGATTACCGCTGGATACTTCATGGTTACCTTAGAACCGATGTTGCCATCGATCCATTCCATAGTCGCACCCTCATGGGCAACAGCGCGCTTGGTAACAAGGTTGTATACGTTGTTAGACCAGTTCTGAATGGTGGTGTATCGAACGCGAGCATTCTTCTTCACGATGATCTCAACAACTGCTGAGTGCAATGAATCGCTCTTATAGATAGGAGCGGTACAGCCCTCAATGTAGTGAACGTAAGAACCTTCATCAGCGATAATCAGAGTTCTTTCGAACTGACCCATGTTCTCAGTGTTGATGCGGAAGTAAGCCTGTAAAGGAATCTCTACGTGAACACCTTTAGGGACGTAAACGAATGATCCACCAGACCAGACAGCTGTGTTCAAAGCAGCAAACTTGTTATCTCCTGCAGGAATTACGGTGCCGAAGTACTCTTGGAAAAGTTCTGGGTGCTCCTTCAAAGCTGTGTCAGTGTCTAAGAAGATAACGCCCTGCTTTTCAAGCTCTTCGTTGATCTGGTGATAAACCACTTCTGACTCATACTGAGCTGCAACACCTGAAACTAGTCTTTGGCGCTCGGCCTCAGGAATGCCTAGCTTTTCATAAGTGTTCTTGATTTCGTCTGGTAGCTCATCCCATGAGCCAGCTTGCTTCTCAGTTGAACGAACAAAGTACTTGATGTTGTCAAAGTCGATACCACTTAGATCTGAACCCCAGGTTGGCATTGGCTTTTTCAAGAAATATGAGAAACCCTTTAGACGCATGTCTAGCATCCACTGCGGCTCTGATTTCTTGCCCGAGATGTCTGTAACTACTTCTTCGTTGATGCCTCGACGAGCAGAAGCTCCAGCGTCATCTTTGTCAGACCAACCAAATTCGTAGACTCCAAGACCATCAAGCTCGGGGCGGGAAATCGCTGCGTCTGTCAATCTGAATCCTCTTTCTAAAAGGTCTAACTCGAAGCATGAAGGGACTTAACTTAGCCATTCATGAAAACTTGATTCGAAACTTAGTGGAACTGAAGATTCGTTCCGAGCTTCGCGAGTAGTCTAAGTTTATCGAACCGTTACCGAATGCGTAACCCCCGAAACGACCCGAAAGGTCCAATCTTGATCGACTTTCTGTTCGGTAGAGCACGGGTAAAGCTCTATTCCTGGGCTTCCCTTGTCAGCCAAATCTTGATTGTGGTTACCGGCGGTGCTGTTCGTTTGACTGGATCAGGTCTTGGCTGTCCCACTTGGCCAGAATGTGAGCCTGGTTCGATAACAAACGTTCCAGAATTGGGAATTCACGGTGTCATTGAGTTCGCGAACAGGTTATTGACCTTCGTCCTACTACTGATTGCACTTTTCACTTTCATAACTGTGTTGCGTTTAAAGAAGAACGAAAGACCTGGCTTTTTCTGGACTTCGCTCGTTCTAGGCCTAGGTATTGTTGCGCAAGCAGTCATCGGAGGCATCACAGTCCTCACTGGTTTGAACTCTTGGATTGTTGGTGCACACTTCATCGTTTCCGGAGCTTTGATTGCTGTAGCAACTGTTTTGGTTTGGCATGCCAGAAATCGTCCCTTTGTAGGTGTCACTAAAGCGTTCAAAGCACAGCTAAGACTTACCTACTTTGTTGGAATCCTGACCGTAGTTATTGGTGTCATAGTCACTGGCTCTGGACCTCATGCCGGTGATGCAGATACTCCACGCAACGGTTTGAATTCAGATCTTCTGGTTCACGTTCACTCATACCCTGCTTACGCTCTGCTAGCTCTCGTTCTTTTGCAGATCGTTTATTTGGTTCGTGTAAAACAAAAACTGGTCAGCACCCTAGTTCTGCTTGCTGCTATTGCAGCTCAAGCATTAGTAGGACTAGTTCAATCTTGGTATGGACTACCTATTGCTCTTGTTGCACTACACATGCTGGGAGCTTCTGTGCTCTTGAGTTTGCTAACCAATCAATTACTGGTCTTTCGAGTTAGTAAGAAATAACCATGAGCTCAATCTTCTGGTTTCGCAAAGACC
>WLIC01000063.1 GCA_009702405.1 Actinomycetota bacterium | reverse complement strand
TCAATTCCTAAAACAATCTGATTCAAATCACTCAGCTTCTATTTGAGCCGCGACTTCAGCTGACATGTCGAAGTTCGAGTAAACATTCTGAACTTCATCTGAATCCTCAAGGGCGTCAATGAGTGAGATAACTTTTCGAGCAGTCTCAACATCAACCTGAACCGGCATTGATGAGATGAACTCAACATCAGCTGATTCATAGTCAATACCTGAGGACTGCAGTGCAGTTCTAACAGCCACCATCTGTGAAGGGTCTGTCGTGATTAGTACTTGATCGCCACGATCTTGAATGTCATCAACACCGAACTCTAGGACTGCTTCAAGAATTGAATCCTCGTTGGTGGTATCAGTCTTCTCGACGACAATCACACCTTTACGGCTGAACTGGTATGACACTGAACCAGGATCTGCCATGGTGCCACCGTTACGTGTTACAGCTAGGCGAACATCCGCTGCTGCTCTGTTTTTGTTATCAGTTAAACATTCGATGAGGAGAGCAACACCGTTAGGTCCATAACCTTCATACATGATCGTTTGATATTCAACGGCTCCACCGTCTAAGCCTGCACCACGTTTGATAGCTCTATCGATGTTGTCGTTAGGTAAAGATGATTTTCTACCTTTTTGAACAGCGTCGTAAAGTGTCGGGTTGCCATCTAGGTCAGCTCCGCCCATTCTTGCTGCTACTTCTATGTTCTTGATTAGCTTCGCGAATAGTTTGGCTCTGCGGCCGTCGATGACAGCTTTTTTATGTTTGGTGGTAGCCCATTTGGAATGGCCGGACATGATGCTCCTAGTAAGTTATTTCAGAACAAGTTTAGTTAGAAGCCGCGAAATTAGCAGTTTTGCACATCTCAACAAAGTACTCGTGCACAGCAGTTTCATTACAAACTTCAGGATGAAAGCTGATTCCCAGGAGATTTCCCTGTCTAACAGCCACGATTGCTCCATCTGGCAGATTCGCCAAGGTTTCAACTTCAGTACCTACGCTGAGCACAATAGGCGCTCTGATGAAAGCAGCAGCAACTGGTCGAGAGATACCCTCGAAGTTGATGACTGTTTCAAATGAATCTACTTGCGATCCGAAGGCATTACGTTGCACAAGAACATCTAGTCCCCCGTAAGTTTGCTGAGTGGCTGTCGCATCTTCTAATCTGTCAGCCAACATGATCAATCCAGCACAGGTTCCAAAAACCGGAAGGCCTTCGCCAATGAGTTTCTTGATAGGTTCATCCAACTCATAGATCTTGCTTAGCTTGTCGATGACTGTGCTTTCTCCACCAGGAATTACTAATCCAGAAATACCAACTAGGTCACTAGGCTTGCGCACTTTTACTGTCGCAACAGAGAGCTCGTCGAAAGTTGCTAAATGCTCTCGAAAATCACCTTGGAGAGCTAGGACTCCGATGGGTCCCAATTATTACCAGCCGCGGTCTGCTAGACGATGAGGAGCTGGAATGTCTGCAACGTTGATGCCAACCATTGCTTCTCCCAGTCCGCGCGAAGCTGCTGCAATAACATCAGGGTCATCGTATGAAGTAGTTGCCTTAACGATCGCTGCTGCGCGTGCTGCTGGGTTTCCAGACTTGAAGATTCCAGAACCAACAAATACACCATCAGCACCTAGCTGCATCATTAGAGCAGCATCAGCAGGTGTTGCAACTCCACCAGCAGTGAAAAGAACAACTGGAAGCTTCTTAGTTCTTGCTACTTCGCGAACTAGATCATATGGAGCTTGAAGTTCCTTGGCTGCAACATAGAGTTCATCATCTGTCTTAGCACCTAGTGCTCTAATCTCTCCGAGGATAGTTCTGATGTGCTTGGTTGCTTCGCTAACATCTCCTGTGCCTGCTTCACCCTTTGAGCGAATCATTGCAGCACCTTCAGTGATGCGACGTAGTGCTTCGCCAAGGTTTGTTGCTCCACAGACAAAAGGAACATCAAACTTCCACTTGTCAATGTGGTTTACATAGTCGGCTGGTGATAAAACTTCTGACTCATCGATGTAGTCAACTTTAAGAGACTGAAGAACCTGAGCTTCAACAAAGTGACCGATACGAGCCTTAGCCATAACAGGAATAGAGACGGCTGCAATAATTTGGTCAATAAGGTCTGGATCACTCATACGAGCTACTCCACCTTGTGCACGAATGTCTGCAGGAACTCTTTCCAGAGCCATTACGGCTACTGCACCGGCGTCTTCAGCGATCTTTGCTTGGTCAGCGGTAACGACATCCATGATGACACCGCCTTTGAGCATCTCTGCTAGGCCGCGCTTAACTAATGGGGTTGAGGTGTTTTGTTTTTCAGACATGAGATAAGTCTAAACTGCCAGAACAAGCCTTTGTGAAGAGTTACGAGATTTGACGCCAGGCCTGAGCTATTTCTGCTCTAACGTCCCCCAGCAACTTAGGCAGAGCCTTTGTCTGAGCAATAATCGGAAAGAAATTAGCGTCATTTTTCCACCTTGGAACTATGTGTTGGTGCAGGTGAGCAGCTATTCCAGCTCCAGCCACCTCCCCCTGGTTCATTCCAATGTTGAAACCGTGTGCACCGCCAACGGCGGTTAGGACCTGCATGGCCTTTTGGGTTAGTAGCCCATATTCAGCTACCTCTTGTGCGGTGGCATCTGTGTAGTTTGGGATGTGGCGATAAGGAACCACCAGCAAGTGACCAGAGTTGTATGGATAGAGGTTTAGCAGAACGAAACAGGTCTCTCCCCTGTGAACTATTAGAGCCTCTTCGTCTGTCAGGGTTGGCGCAATACAAAAAGGACACTGGTCTTCGGTTGGCTGCGTTCCAGTTTGAATGTAAACCAGTCGATGTGGTGTCCACAGTCGCTGAAAAGCATCAGGGACACCTTGCAATGAAGAGGCGTCTTCAAAATCAGATGAATTCTGATTCATTAGACCTGAGTTTTCTCTGCGATGTCCTTCAGAATGCGACCGATGGCTTCTTGTCTAGGTACGCCATTGATTTGAGATCCATCTCTGAACCTGAATGAAACTGCTTCCTTCGCAACATCTTCAGCTCCGGCGATGAGCATATAAGGAACCTTCGCCAGAGTATGGTTACGAATCTTCTTTTGCATACGCTCGTCACTTTCATCAACCTGGACACGAACTCCAGATGAACGAAGCTCAGCTGCGATGCCGTGCAAGTAAGGTGAGAATTCATCTGCAACAGGAACTCCAACAACCTGCACAGGAGCAAGCCAAGGTGGGAAATGTCCTGCGTAATGTTCTGTCAAAACCCCAAAGAATCGTTCAATGGAACCGAATAGTGCACGGTGAATCATAACTGGACGTTGCTTAGTGCCATCAGGCGCTGTGTATTCAAGATCGAAGCGTTCTGGCAAATTAAAGTCCAGTTGAATTGTTGACATCTGCCAAGTGCGACCAATCGCATCTTTGGCTTGAACAGATATCTTTGGCCCGTAGAAAGCCGCTCCACCTGGATCTGGCACAAGCTTTAGACCTGAGTCAGTCGCAACACGCGCAAGTGTCGCTGTTGCCTCTTCCCAGATCTCAGGAGAACCAACGAACTTAGGGTTGCCTTCTTCCTTGGTCGAAAGCTCAAGGTAGAAATCGGTCAAGCCATAATCACGCAGAAGATCTAGCACGAAAGTAAGAACATTACTAAGTTCAACTTCGATGCTCTCTCGGGCAACGTAAAGATGTGCGTCGTCTTGAGTGAATCCTCTTGCACGAGTAATGCCGTGAAGAACTCCTGACTTCTCGTAGCGATAAACAGTTCCGAATTCGAACATACGAAGTGGCAGATCACGGTATGAACGTGCTTGGGATTTGTATATCAAACAGTGGAACGGACAGTTCATCGGCTTTAGATAGTAATCCTGGGCCTGCTTCTTAATGTTGCCGTCTTCATCACGTTCTTCATCTAGCTGAAGCGGAGGGAACATGCCTTCGGCGTACCACTCAAGGTGTCCTGATGTCTGGAACAGATTTGCCTTAGTTACGTGCGGGCTATAAACAAATTCGTAACCGCTTTGTTCATGACGTTCTCTGGAGTAATCCTCCATGACCTTGCGAATGATTCCGCCTCTTGGATGGAACACAGCTAATCCAGAGCCAATCTCTTCAGGGAAAGAGAATAGATCGAGCTCTGCACCTAGACGTCTATGGTCACGCTTTGCCGCTTCTTCAAGATAAGACTGGTGTTCACGTAGTTGCTCTTTACTTGGCCAAGCTGTTCCATAGATGCGCTGTAACTGTTTGTTGTTC
Source organism: Actinomycetota bacterium (assembly GCA_009702405.1). The sequence continues at coordinate 772 of WLIC01000063.1, read as the reverse complement.
TCGTTGGCTCGCCAGTAAGCAGCAGCAACTCGAGTTAAGGCAAAACCGTTACCAATCATTCGAGTGTTCGGTAAGTGTGGACCACGACATAGGTCCTTCCAAACAACCTGATCGGCCTTCACATCAAAGTTGTCATAGATAGTAAGTTCGCCAGCACCAACTTCTGCAGCTGCTTCACCCACGTCAGCATTGCCTGATTTCAACCCGATGAGTTCGAGCTTGTATGGCTCATTGGCAAGTTCGACGGCTGCGTCAACTTCGTTGGTAACACGACGCACGAAACGTTGCCCGCTTCTAATGATGCGATCCATCTCTTTTTCAAGAGCTTTCAGATCCTCAGGAGTAAACGGTTTCTCAACATCAAAGTCGTAGTAGAAACCATCTTTGATTGGTGGACCAATTCCTAGCTTGGCTTCAGGGTTGATGGTTTGAACTGCCTGAGCGAGAACGTGAGCAGCTGAGTGTCTAAGGATGTTCAGGCCATCTTCACTCTGGATGTCGACGCCTTCAACAACATCTCCGGCTGTCACTGTGTATGCCAGGTCCCTTAGTTCCCCATTTACCCGCTGGGCAACGATTGACTTCTCGGTGAATAGCGTGAAACCTGTAGACGTAGCGTCAACCTGTGCTGGCTGACCGTCTAGGGTGATTGAAATCTGTTCACTGCTATTCAAGATGACTCCATTTACGTTTATCCATAAAGTCTATTCCAGACAGGTTAGGCGTGCCTTGCTAGATAAACAGCTCTAAATGGTGTTTTGTGGAATGTATG
>WLIC01000062.1 GCA_009702405.1 Actinomycetota bacterium | reverse complement strand
GTTTTAGATGGTCAGAAAATAAAACTAAGAGGCAAAGGACAGCCTTCACCCAATGGTGGACCTAACGGTGATCTGATTATTACTGTCACCGTTAAACCTCATCCAGTTTTTAGTCGTGATGGAAATAACCTAAGGGTTACTGTTCCTATTACTTTTGCTGAAGCTGTTTTAGGTGCAACTATTTCTGTGCCAACTCTTGGTGGCGATCCAGTGAAATTAAAAGTTTCACCTAACACTCCTAACGGTAGAGTTCTAAAAGTTAAAGGCAAAGGTGTCTCATCTGCTAAAGGTGATGGTGATCTCTTAGCTAAAGTTGAAATTCTTGTTCCAGCTCATGTTTCAGATAAAGCTGCTAAAGCATTACAAGAATTTGATGACTTGCTCCCTAAAGAAGATCCAAGACAAGACCTACTTAATAAAGCAGGATTGCTCTAATGAATAACATCGATCCAGATGCACCTATCCTGACTATCGCTGCAGCAGCTGAACTTGCTCGCATGCATCCGCAAACTCTTAGACAGTATGATCGCATGGGATTAGTGAAGCCTTCTAGGACCTTGGGTCAGAGTAGAAGGTATACCCTTCGCAATGTCACGCAGTTAGTTGAAGTTGCCAAGCTATCTAATGAAGGTGTTTCTCTAGTTGCTATCAAACGAATCATGGATCTAGAGAATCAAGCAGTTGAACTCAAGAGCAGAGTCACAGAACTAGAGAACCTAGTTGAACGACTAGCCTCAAGCCAACCAGGAGCCAGAGTGTTTGCCGTTGGGGATTCAGGAACTATCTCCCTACCAACAGGTAAGAGGCCTAAGAAACAAAACGCTGTTGAGATTTGGCGTGACAAGTAAGGGTTCGCAAGCCTGAACATCTCTAATCCCTGTGGCCATTGGTTCGGTAAAATGAACAACTATGTCCAATAAACAAGAACGTAGCTACGGCCAGGGTGCCCAAGGCGAACCAACTATTTCAACTCCAGCTAAGCCTTCACTGGGGGCAAAACTTAGATACAGCTTCGACAACTCGATAGCTAAGAGCGGGATGTTCGTCACCTGGATGTTTGTCCTGATGGTGATCTTCTCCATTCTTTTAGTTCTAATTAAGTCGATTCTTTTTGCTCTTCCATTTATTACTCACCCTGAGACTGCTATCGAGTTCAACTTTGAGACCTTCTGGGGCTCCTTTGCCACCCTGTTTGGTAAAGGTGGAGAAGCTACCTGGGCTGAACGTATTCTTGGTTTCCTAACCTGGGCCTGCACAGTTGCTCTTGGCGGTAGCGTTACCGGTTTCATCGTTGGTGCTATCACTAGAACCTTTGACCGTCTTCGTAAAGGTAAGAGCCCAATCGTTGACAATAACCACACTCTTATTCTTGGTTGGTCTAACCGTATTTACCCAATCCTAAAAGAACTAGCTATCGCTAATTCAAATGTTCGTAAGGCAAGAGTTGTTATCTTCAGCAATCACACTCGCGATTACATGGAAGATGAAATTGAAGCGAGAGCTAAAGATTTAGGAAAGCTAAAAGTAGTCACTAGAACTGGAGACGTGACTAACCCTGAAGATCTTAAGCGAACCAACATCGCTAACGCTAAATCAATCATTGTTTTAGATAGCGATGAAACAGGAGATGCAAACGTAGTTTCAACTGTTCTTGCAATCAAAGCAGTTAACCCAAACACCAACATCAAGATTGTTACTGAAATTGATGACGCCAATACAGGTGAGGCTCTAACAACTGCAACAAACGGTCAGGTTATTACTGTTCGTTCACACGAGATTATTGCTCGTGTTACAGCACAAGCTTCCAGAAGACCAGGTCTTGCAGCTGTTGTTCTAGATCTACTTGATTTTGATGGTGATGAGATTTACTTCACCGATGTTCCAGCACTAGTTGGTAAGACATATGCAGATGCGATTCTTGCTTTCAATGAAGCTTGCGTAATTGGTTTACTAAATGCCGATGGAACTACAAGTGTTAACCCTGCTCAAGACACTGTTATCACTCCAGGCACAAAGATCATCGCTATTGCTGAAGACGATGACAAGGTTGTCTATACCGGGGTTAGAGAAGACATTGCTAAGAGCAAGGTAACTCCGCTAGCTAAACGTGATGAGGTTGCAGAACATTTGCTAATCATTGGTTGGTCTTCAATGGGTAGAACAGTTCTAAATGAACTAGCTCAGTTCTTACCTAAAGGCTCAACAGTTCACATCGTTGCACAGTCTCGTTATGTTGATCCAGCAGAACTAGCCAATCTAAAGTTTGGTGAGATCAATGTTTCTTACGCATCAGTAACCGGTGACATCGATGATTTGATTTCAGCTGCTAAGGATAAGAACTATGACGAGATCATCGTTCTTGGTTACCGCAATGCAATTAGTGAATCAGAAGCAGATGCTCAAACCATGTTGACCATGTTGCAAATGAACCAGTTGTTCAAAGCGGATGGTAACGGTGTTGAGCCAACCAGACTGGTTGCTGAAATCCTTGACTCTAGAAAGAGTGAACTAGCTCGTGTTGCAGCTGTTGATGATCTAGTAGTTAGCGACTCGCTAGCTGCTTTACTTATCGCTCAGATTAGCGAGAACCCTGCTCTTGCTCCAGTATTTGAAGATCTCTTCGATGCTGAAGGTGCAACTCTAAACGTCAGAAAGATATCTGACTATGCACCTATCGGTAAGTCAGTTTCTTTTGCTGAACTAGTTGCTACTGCTCGTAACCATGGTGAATCAGCTATTGGTTACCGTCTAGCATCTGGAACAGGAGCTGAAGGTTCAACAGGTGTTGTTCTAAACCCTGCTAAGACCAGTGAATTCATTCCAGTTGAGGGTGATTCCTTAGTAGTTATCGGCAACCTATAAGTTGCTGAAACAACTAAGGCTTGATCTAAGAGCTCTAGCAACAGAAGCTAGAGCCGAGAACTCCGCCTGGTACTTCAAGACGGGTAAAGGTGAATACGGTGAGGGTGATCTCTTCCTAGGAGTTACCGTTCCTGACACGAGAACTGTTGCTAAGAAATACAGAGAACTAAACAGCAAAGACTTAGAAACTTTAGCCAACTCTAAATATCATGAAGAGCGCTTAACCGCATTACACATTCTGAATTACAAATATTCAGTAGCTAAAACTAACTCTGAGAGAGTTGAACTCTTTGAATTCTGGTTAGAACTCGTTAGAACAAACAAGGTAAACAACTGGGACCTGATAGATACCAGTGCACCGGTATTGGGTGAAATACTTTCAAGACATTTAGGTTACGGAGCTCCGTTCATGCACGCTCTGGCTAAATCAGAAAACCTTTGGGAGAGAAGAGCAGCAATCATTCTCACCTTCCCACTCATCAGGATAAATAAGTTTGGGCCAACCCTAGCCATGGCTAAGGATCTCATGAATGATGAGCATGACCTTATACATAAAGCTGTTGGCTGGATGCTTAGAGAAGTCGGTAATCGTAATGAAGAAACTCTCACTGATTTCCTAATCAAATACAAAAACGTGATGCCTCGAACAATGCTTAGATACGCCATCGAGAAATACCCAGAGAAGCAACGTAAAGCTTTCTTAGCTAGAGACTAAGTTTCACTTTCACATCCATACCTAGTTCTAGTTGCTCAGGTAATCGAACTGCGTTCTTAACTGGTAGTAAATAACCGCCATCTTTAGGAAACAGTGATGTTGTGAAAGTTGTCTTACCGATTGTTGATGTAACTGGAATGACTCCCCAGCCGTAGCTAAGTAACTTGGCTGCAGCTTTTATCTCAACATAAACATCGTCAGGTATAGCTATGTAATAGAACGGTGCTGGTCCGCGCCATTCGATCATGGTTCCGGTGAAACTAAATTCCATTATTCAATCTCAACAACAACAGGAACGTGATCGCTAGGGCCTTCACCTTTGCGTTCGTCTCTAACTATTTCTGCTGATTGAACTCTTTCACTGAAAGCTTCACTACCAAGAATGAAGTCAATGCGCATACCTTCATCTCTTGGGAATCTAAGTTGTTGGTAATCCCAATAGGTATAACCGGTTGGGATTAGTGGTCGAACAACATCTTGTAATCCGATTTGTTCGAAAGCTTCAAAGGCTTGTCTCTCAGGTTCAGAGACGTGTGTTGAACCGACGAAGTCATCAATATCCCAAACATCGGTATCTAGTGGTGCGATGTTGAAATCTCCCATAAGGGCAAGAGATTGTTCAGGGTCATGCTCTAACCATTCAGCTGTTGCTGCTGCTAGCCGGTCTAACCATTCCAATTTGTATTGGTAGTGCGGATCTTCAAGAGTTCTACCGTTAGGTATGTATAGCGACCAAAGTCTCACATCGTTGAATGTTGCTCCTATTGCTCTAGCTTCTTGAGCTAGTTCAGGACCAAAGCCAGGCATGTCAGCAAAACCTATCTCAACATCCTCAGCAGGCATCTTGCTCGCAAAGGCAACACCATTCCACTGGTTTAGTCCATGTAATACGACGTGGTAGCCAGCGTCAGTAAAGGCCTGCATAGGGAACTGCTCAGGTTTGCACTTGATCTCTTGCATAGCTAAAACATCTATGTCGGCACGCTGCAACCAGTCGATTACTCGACCAACACGGGTTCTAATGCTGTTTACGTTATGAGTTGCTATGCGCATTGTTTAAACTTAAGGCATGACCTTTTCTTCTCCTAACAAGCCCCGCCTAGTTCAACTAATTAAGGAACTTGCTGTTGTTCACGGCAGAGTGACTTTATCCAGCGGTATTGAAGCTGATTACTATGTTGATCTTCGTAGAGCAACTCTGCATCATGAAGCTGCTGCTCTTATTGGTCAGGTCATGCTTGATTTACTTGATGCCAATGGTGTTACAGAGTTTGATTCCATCGGTGGTTTGACTATGGGTGCAGATCCTGTTGCCACAGCTGTTATGCACCAGGCTTCCAACAGAGGTAGAGCTATTGATGCTTTTGTTGTTCGAAAGCAAGCAAAAGCTCACGGTATGGGTAGACAGGTTGAAGGACCTGATGTTAAAGGTAAGAGAGTAGTTGTTGTTGAGGACACCTCAACAACAGG
>WLIC01000061.1 GCA_009702405.1 Actinomycetota bacterium | reverse complement strand
GTTAGAGAAATCGTTGATACCGATTTGAACTATCTTGTTGCCAGGTAACCCAGCTTCAATAAGTCTTCTAACTGGAGAGCCATTACTGATGCCTTCACGAATATCATGATGAGCATCAAAAGTGATCAGTCCACCACCAGAGCTCAAAGTTGCTTTAGCTACTGCATAGGTAACTGAGTTATCGCCCCCAAGAGCAATTGCTAGTTTGGCTTGATTTAATACCTGTTGGGTTAGTGCCTGTGTTCTTGCTTCACCTTCAGGACTATCTGGTTCAGAGACATCACCAAAATCAAAAGCACTTAATGTTCCAAGGTCACCTGCTGACGAGTTCAGGGAATACCTGGTTAGAGCAGCTCGGATGGCTTGAGGGGTGTGGTTAGCTCCAGTTGGGGAGATGCTGGTTAGGTGAGCTGGAACTCCAAAAACCCCTAAATCGCAGGCTTCTGCGCTAGCTGGGCTAAGCCAAGCACTGGCTCTAGGCCAAAGGAGATCCTCATTGCTCATGGGTTCAGTTTGGCAGAGCGAGTCAGTTTGCGCCAATGGTGTTTCTAAGGTGATATTGACCTATGAGCAATGAAGCCCACTTCCCGCTGCATGCAGCCACCGGTTCAACTATTACCGCAAAGGGGTGGGCTCAAGAAGCAGCAATTCGTATGCTGCATAACAACCTTGATCCTGCTGTTGCTGAACATCCAGAAAATCTTGTTGTTTACGGTGGAACCGGTAAAGCAGCGCGTAACTGGGCTTCCTTTGATGCCATCGTTAAAACCCTTACCCAACTAAAAGGTGATGAAACTCTTCTAGTTCAATCCGGTAAACCGGTTGGTGTTTTTCAAACACATGAGTGGGCTCCTCGAGTCCTTATTGCTAACTCAAACTTGGTAGGGGATTGGGCTAACTGGCCTGAGTTTAGAAGATTAGAACAAATGGGCCTGACCATGTATGGGCAGATGACTGCAGGTTCTTGGATCTATATCGGAACTCAAGGAATCTTGCAGGGAACATATGAAACCTTTGCGGCTATTGCAGCCAAGAGATTTGGTGGCACTCTAGCTGGAACCCTAACTGTCACTGCTGGTTGCGGTGGTATGGGAGGAGCTCAACCACTGGCTGTAACGATGAACGAGGGAACTTGTTTGATTGTTGATGTTGATGAATCAAGACTTAGAAGAAGACTGCAGGATAGATACCTTGATGAGATTGCAGATAACTTAGATGACGCTATCGAAAAAGCGTTGACTGCCACAGCAGCTAGAAGAGCAATCTCCATTGGTCTAGTTGGCAACATGGCACACATCCTTCCTGAAATGCTCAAGCGTGATGTTGCCATCGATATTGTTACTGACCAAACCTCAGCGCATGATCCTCTTGCTTATCTACCAGATGGTGTTGACCTAAATGACTCGGTCGCTCTTGCTGCTAAGAGCCCTGAGGATTACACCAAGCGTGCTGAAGAATCTATGGCTAAGCATGTTGAGGCAATGGTTGGATACATGTCTAAAGGTGCTGAAGTATTCGATTACGGTAACTCAATTAGAGATGAAGCTCGTAAGGGTGGCTATAAAGATGCCTTCAAGTTCCCTGGCTTCATTCCTGCATATATTCGTCCACTGTTCTGCGAAGGTAAAGGACCATTTAGATGGGTTGCTTTATCCGGAGACAAGAAAGACATTTATCGAACTGATAAAGCCATCCTTGAACTATTCCCAGAAAATGATCACCTTCGTCGTTGGATCACCATGGCTCAAGATCGAGTTCAGTTCCAAGGCTTACCTGCACGTATCTGCTGGTTAGGTTATGGCGAAAGAGATAAAGCCGGAGCGGTATTCAACGACCTTGTTGCTAAGGGCGAAGTTAGTGCTCCGATAGTTATTGGTAGAGATCACTTGGATTGTGGTTCGGTTGCCTCTCCTTATCGAGAGACTGAGTCAATGCTGGATGGTTCAGATGCTATTGCTGACTGGCCGTTACTAAATGCCATGGTGAATATTGCCTCTGGTGCTTCTTGGGTTTCTATTCACCACGGTGGTGGTGTTGGCATTGGAAGGTCCATCCATGCCGGTCAAGTATCGGTTGCAGATGGAACCGAACTAGCCGCACAGAAACTCCAAAGGGTATTAACCAATGACCCAGGCATGGGAGTTATAAGACACGTGGATGCTGGATACCCAGAGGCAGTTGAGGTTGCTCGTCATAAGCATGTTCATGTGCCAATGTTAGACACCGAGTAATTCATGGCAACACTTTATTCAGGCATCGAATCCCTAGTTACCAATGATCTAGCTCTTGATAAAGGAATACTAGGTGAATTAGAGCAAGCAGCTTTCATTGAACAAGATGGACAGATTGTTTGGTTAGGGGAATCTAAGGATGCACCTGATGCTGATAATGAAGTAAACCTTGAAGGTAAATCAGTAATCCCAGGCTTTGTCGATTCTCATGCTCACCTAGTCTTCGCAGGGGAAAGGGCTAAAGAATTCGAAGCCAGAATGTCAGGAAAGAAATACTCAGCTTCTGGCATCATGACTACAGTTCATGCAACCAGAGCTGCCTCTGATGAACAACTTGATGAAAATATTGCAACTCGCGCTATCGAGATGTATCGATCTGGAATAACAACTTTTGAGACTAAGAGCGGTTACGGACTAAATGTTGCTGATGAACTTAGGTCAGTAAGACTTGCTGTCCAACACACAGAAGATGTCACCTTCATGGGAGCCCATGTTGTTCCAGAAGAGTTTAAGAATAGAAGAGATGAATATGTTTCTCTTGTAATGGGAGAAATGCTTGAAGCTTGTGCTCCGTATTCAAGATGGATAGATGTCTTTTGTGATCAAGGTGCTTTTGATTATGAAGAATCAAAAGCAATCCTTGAAGCAGGAATTGCTCAGGGTTTACTTCCTAGAATCCATGCCAATCAGTTAGCCCAAGGCAGAGGTGTTGAGCTAGCAGTTGAACTGGGCTGTGCCAGTGCTGATCACTGCACACATCTTTCCTCTAAAGACTTAGAGCTTCTAGCCTCAAGTAATACTGTCGCAACTTTGTTACCCGGTGCAGAGTTCTCAACTAGAGCAGAGTATCCAGATGCTAAAAGACTCTGGGATGCAGGGGTAAGCGTTGCACTGGCTACTGATTGCAACCCTGGTTCCAGTTACACAACTTCCATGCCGTTCTGTATCGCTGTTGCAGTAAGAGACATGCATTTCACACCTGAGCAGGCTCTGTGGAGTGCAACCATGGGTGGCGCTAAAGCTTTGCAAAGAGAAGACGTTGGCATGCTTGCTGTTGGTAAGTCAGCTGACTTTGTGATTTTAGATGCACCGTCTTTTAGGCATATTGCCTATCGGCCAGGTGTTGATTTGATTCAAGAAACTGTTATCTCAGGAACCTCTATATACAGGAGCAATAAGTGAAGACCGTAAGTATTAACTCCTCAGGCATTACCTTTGCCGATGTCATAGCTATTGCTCGTGAGAATGCCAAGGTTGAGATCTCTTCCGAAGCGTTAGCTCGTATGCAGATTAGCCGTGACCAAGTTGAAGCTCTTGCTCAAGGTGAGTTGGCAGTTTATGGAATCTCAACTGGTTTTGGAGCTTTAGCTAATAGACATATTGATCCAGCAGATCGTGTTCAATTACAGAAGTCTTTGATTCGATCTCATGCTGCCGGTATGGGTCCATTTGTTGAAAAAGAAGTTGTCAGAGCATTGATGACTCTAAGACTTAAGACTATATGTTCTGGTAGAACCGGTGCAAGACCTGTTGTTGCCGAGACTATGGCAGCAATTCTCAATGCCAACATCACTCCGTTAGTTCATGAGTTTGGCTCTCTTGGTTGTTCAGGAGATCTTGCGCCTTTGGCACATTGTGCGATGGTGCTGATGGGTGAGGGCAGAGCACTAGGTCCTGATGGTATTGAAGCACCTGTTACAGAACTACTATCTAAAGCAGGCATTACTCCAGTTGAGCTAAAAGAAAAAGAAGGACTAGCTCTAATCAATGGCACCGACGGCATGCTAGGCATGCTCATCTTGGCTATTACTGATTTAGAGAAGCTGCTTGATTACTCAGATGTGATTGCTGCTATGAGTATCGAAGGACTGATGGGGACTGATCAGGTGCTTCGTGCTGAATTACATGAACCACTAAGACCACATCCTGGTCAAACTCTTTCAGCTAAGAACATGTTTGAAGCTCTTATCGGTTCTGAAATAGTTGCCTCACACAGACATGGTGATAACCGAGTTCAAGATGCTTATTCTTTGCGTTGTGCTCCGCAGGTATCTGGTGCAGTTAGAGATACCGTGACCTACGCCAAGCAGGTGGCAACCAGAGAGTTAGCAGCAACTATCGATAACCCTGTTGTTTTAGAGTCAGGGGAAGTCACCTCTAACGGTAACTTCCATGGAGCACCGGTAGGTTATGTTCTTGACTTCCTAGCAATAGCAGCAACAGATCTTGGTTCTATCAGCGAGCGTAGAACTGACCGCATGTTGGATAAGAACAGAAACCAAGACTTACCACCATTTCTCGCAGGTGATGCCGGTGTTGACTCTGGTTTGATGATTGCCCAATACACAGCAGCTGGTTTAGTTAGCGACTCTAAACGCTTAGCAGTTCCAGCAAGCGTTGACTCAATACCTTCATCTGCGATGCAAGAGGACCATGTTTCTATGGGTTGGCATGCAGGAAGAAAACTTAGGAAGGTAGTGGACAACCTTAGAAATATTCTGGCTATTGAACTAGTTGGCGCAGCGAGATGTATTGAACTTAGAGCACCACTAAAGCCTGCTCCGGTTACAGGAAAACTTTATGCAGAACTTAGAGCCGTTGTTCCTGGCTTTGGACCAGATCGCTTCCTAGCACCTGAACTAGAAGCAGCAGCTAACTTACTTAGAAGTTAGTTCCTCTTTGCCATAGTCCTTGCCATGCTTGAGAACAGCTGGGCCTAGGACGGCAAGAATAATCGCTCCGATTACACCTGCTCCAACAAAAGTATTTCTAACTCCAAAAGCTTCAATTGCTATTCCAGCTAGTGCCGTGCTTGTAACTGTTCCAACAGTAATAACAGCACCAAATGTTGCCATTACTCTAGCTCGAACTGACTCTTCAGT
>WLIC01000060.1 GCA_009702405.1 Actinomycetota bacterium | reverse complement strand
TGGCGGTTTACTCTCTGTTGCACTTTCTTGCGGTTTACACCGAGTGGGTGTTACCCACCACTGCGCTCTATGGAGCCCGGACGTTCCTCGTTAGCTTTCGCTACCGCGACCGTCTAGCCGACCCTTCCAAAGTAAAGGTTACTGCAGGGCATTGATAACTAAAAGGCTTATAGGTGAGAAGTGTGATTGATCACAGTTACTTCTGCAGCTTCATCGCCCCAGAATCGCAACACAGTGATTGAGCAAGGAGCAACGCTGATTCGCCAATACGCTGGCCAGTTAGCGTCGATAGCAGCCTTGATAAAGCCTCTGATAGGCATAACGTGGCTAACCACAACGACAGTTTGACCTTCGAACTGTCCAAGGATAGTTCTTCTACCTTCTTGAACACGCTTATCAAATTGCTCTAAAGACTCACCGCCACCAGGTGGAGCTATCTTCACATCGCCTCGCCATTGGTTATAAAGCTCAGGCCAGTTGGCAGCTACTTCCTGATTAGTATGGCCATCCCAATCACCGAAAGCTATCTCTGCAATCTCGTCGTTGGTAGATACTTTAAGGCCTAATCGATCAGCGATGATCTGAGCAGTTTCACGAGTACGAGCTATTGGTGAACTGATAACAGAAGTTGGTTTCAGAATCTTCGCGAACTGACCAGTCTGACCAACTTTCACAAGCTCGCCTGCAACCAAGGTTGCATCTTCCCGACCAAGAGCACTCAGTTGAGGGTCTTCTCCCCCTCTGCCTGAGATCTTGTGAGTTTCTGTGAGAAGTGTTCGACCATGACGGACAAGAATAACTGTGGTTAGTTTCTTGGTGACATCTCTTGGTGCACGAACCGATGATGGTAGCTCAGGGTTGTATTCAAGATGAGCAGCTGTTGTCTTGGTTGCTTCGGTAACGATGTTTATCGTTGCAGTGCCTGGCTCACCGATGAACTTTCTGATGACACTGCTTTCAGCATCCATGGCTTCATTGGCTAGAGCATCCGCTTTGGTGTTTTGTTCTCTAGGAATCCACTCAAATGAGATAACTCTGGAACCAATTGCGGCAGCCATTTGCGTTGAAAGCTCTTGCATGCCTTCGTTCTTGATCTTCCAACGACCAGACATCTGTTCAACTACTAGCTTGCTATCCATGCGGACCCGAAGTTCAGCTTCAGGAACAATTTCATTTGCCAATTCAACTGCAGCTAAAACTGCTCGATACTCAGCAACATTATTAGTTGCTACGCCAATAAAGAGAGCAATCTCAGCAAGAATGCTTCCAGTTTCATGATCTATAAGAACCGCACCAGAACCTGCAGGTCCTGGATTACCTCTAGAGCCGCCATCGGCTTCAATGATTACGCGCTTAGTCATCGAACAATCATTGCTTGACACTCAGGGCAGTAACCAAGTTCGTCTTCTGCTAAATCACTGAGCGCATCAATAGCGCTAGCAGTCAATCCCATGCGACAAGCAGAACAAGAACGGTTCACAACTTGTCCAACAGCAATCTGTCTTTTAGCAAGTAGCTCGTAGGCAGCTAGAACATCAGCAGAGATTTTTCCAACAACGATTTCCTTGTCGGCAGTTAGCTTTCTACCTCTTGATTTCAAATCATCGACCTTGGCTTGGATTTCAGCTTGCAAGGTGTTCATAGAGTTGTTGATCTGGTCTCTGCGCTCTGAAATCTCATTGAGAGTTTTCTGAGCGTCTTCAAGTTCAGCTAGAACACCTAACTCAGTATCTTCAAGTTCACTCTTGCGACGACTTAGCGATTCAATCTCGCTTTGAATCCCCTGAGCATCCTTAGGTGAGGAAGTCTGAAGCAAGCGTTCTTGGTCTCTGGCAATTCTGGATTCAACCAAGTGCAGATCGTCATCTGCTCGTCTTTGACTTTCTTCAAGATTTTCAACACTGGTTCTAGCGGCGATTAACTCACCGGCAACAGCGGCTAAATCAGAGCGAAGTGATTCGAGCTCTTTTGATTCGATGGCTGATGTGATCTCGTGTTTGATTTGTGCAATCTCTAAATCAATCTCGGCTAAGCGAAGTAAGGCCGATTGGCCGACTTTATCCAGTTTCATGCACTTAATCCTTATTGGTTTATTGGGTTGTTCATCAGAAAATCAAAAACATCGGTTCTGATATCACAGATTTCTAACTCTATGCCAGGTAGTTCTTTTGCAAGCTGTTCTTTCGCTGTTGCCAGCCACAGAAACTCTGCTGCCCAGTGTGAGATGTCAACCAGTGCGAATTCAACTTTCCTAGCCTTAGCTAGTTCAAGTATCTCCTGTGCTGGGTGGTGGCGAAGATCAGACGTGATGTAAACATCAGCTCCGGACTCTAAGGCAAGACCAAGATACGCATCCCCTGCACCAGCACAAAGTGCAACGCTAGTTACTTCTCTTGTGAAATCACCAGCAACACGAACACCGGTGGCTGTTTGTGGCAGGAATGAATTAAGTTTGCTGGCTAAATCACCAAGAGTTGTATTCGAAGGTAGGTTTCCTATAACTCCGATACCTTGACTACCATCACCTATAGGTGAGAGCGGACGGGTTGCAACTAAACCAAGTTGCTCTGCCAATACAGCTGAAGTTCCAGTTGAGACAACATCCGCGTTTGTGTGTGCTGAATACAAAGCGATGCCCGACTTGATCAACTGACTAACCAGGTGACCTTTGGCGTTCTCTTCAACGAGGTTATTTACGCTCTTTAGTAGCAAAGGGTGGTGGGCAAAGATTAGGTTTGCACCTGTTGCTTTTGCTTGTTGAATAACTTCGTCTGTTACATCAACGGTCAAAAGTACTTTAGTTATCTCTTGATTCTTTGACCCAAGGACAAGACCAACTACATCCCACTCTTCTTTGTTAGCTGTTGGCCAAAGTGATTCAGCAGCGGAAGAGAAGTTCTGAACTGTGTAGCTCATTATTCCTGTCCAACAAAGATGTCGTTTAGTTGCTCACGTCTTGATTCAACTGCAAGAACTTCCTTTTCTTGCTTGCGAATCTGAGGAATCCTGGTTGCAACTGTCAAAAGGACAGCAAACAGAACTGTCAATCCAAATCCGATTGCTGCAGAGCCAAGATTTGCATCCATTCCAATTAGTGGTAAAGCAAAACCAAAGAAACTCATTCCTAAAAGATTTACTGGAATAAGAGAAACTGCTGCTACCAATCCAAGAATCCAGATACCCACAGATAACCAATTGAACTTCTTATAGAAACCATATGACCTAGTTAGTGAAAGTTCGTGATACGCGATTTTTCTTAGCGACACATCAGCGACAAACATTCCGATCCAGCCAGAAGTCAACGCAGCTACCAGAACAAATACGTTTACAAGGTACTCAAGACTTTGTGAGGCAGGTTGTTGGGCAAACAAAACAAGTATCGCTACAACCGAAACAAAGCTAAGCATGGTTGCTAATGCATTGGTTTTTAGACGAACCAGAGCAACGAGATCAAGTGATGCTGTTTTTAGATTCAGCAGCGTTACGTAAACCAAGCTAAGGACAACACCGGTAACAAGTGCACCTGAAGACCAGCTCGGTAGAGCAGCAACAGACTCAATCACTCCGGTAGCTGAATTGCCTAACCACAACAAAACCACAGCGCTTATGGCTGTTGGTACAAGGAAGTTTGCTGCCAATACGAATGTAAAGACTTTGAATCCTCTGTGTTTCATAGGAATCGACTTGGAAAGGTTAGGAGCTATAGCGACCCAAAGAGTCAGGCTAGCCATAACCACAAGGGCAACTCCAGCAACAGATTCTTTAGAGAGAACTCCTAGTTGTCCTGGCGCTGACAAACTCATCTTTCCAAATGGAAGTCCCATGAAACTTTCAACAATTAGAACAACTGCCATGACACTCAACATGAGTTGCGTTATACGTCCTGCAAATCCCTTAGCAAAGGTAAGGACACCTACGAGAGCTAGCAATGAGATTTGCACTAATAACCCAACAGTTAAGTTGATACCAACGGCAGAATAAAGAACTGAATCAAATGCAGGAATTCGGTTGTCCAAGCCATTGAGCAAAAACGTGAAAGCACTTAGGACAAGTGCTGTGATCGCAGCTCTGGAAACAAACAAAACAGTAAGTGGAATTGAATTGCCCCAAACACCAAATACCGCTCGAGAGATAACAGCAGTAGGTAAGCCACTTCTCTTACCAGCTAGTGCGGCTATTCCAATAATTGCTCCAGCTAAGAAATAACCAACAACCAAATCAATCACGATTGCCGTTGCAGACAAGCCAAAACCAAATAGTGCGGTTACCAAACCAATTGGCAATAATGTCGCCGATGCACCTAACCAAAGAAACATTTGCGAAAGTGGTTTGCGATCTCTGTGTTCATCCGAAGGAATGGTCACATTGCTTGGCAATTCTTCTTGGGCAGAAAGTTTCTCTTTGAGATCTTCAAGAGCTGTTAATTCTTCCTCTGCAGAAGCTGCAGCAAGAAGCTGGTCAAATGAATCTTCAGACTCTGTTCCCTCAGGGTGTAAACCGGTTGCAGTCGGTTCTTCAACTACAACTTCGTCAACGACAGGTTCATCAACTACAACCTCAACAACAACCGGTTCTTCTACGACTGATTCTTCAACTAAAACTTCTTCAACAACAGGCTCTTCCTCAACAGGAACGTCTTTGGTCCTAGTGAACCAACTGAAAGGTTTAGAGTCAGTTTCCTCTTCAACAGCTTCGATGCTCTCAGCAACGACAGGCTCTTCAACTGGTGGCACTTCTTCTAAGTGGGCATCAGTTACAGGTTCAACTAGAGTCTCTTCGATTGGAGTTGCTCCGCTTGAACTACGTCGGTAGTTCTCCAAGGCTTTGAGAGCTTCAGGTGATCCCTCGTTTTCCATTTGTGTAACCCACTGGGCTAGCTCAGCGTCCTCTTGGGCTCGCAATTGTTCTTGAGCAACTAGCAGCACCATGACCGCCTCGATACCACTATGGGAGGAGGTGGCTAGGTTTACGCGGGCAGCGAGTTCTTCGTCACTAAGGGACTTACGAACTGGTGGCTGATAACTGGATTCCATAGGCAAATCCTACCGCCGAGGCAATATCCATGCCTCTAGGCGGAGGTAGTCGAAAAGTGGGCCCTACCGGGCTCGAACCGATGACATC
>WLIC01000006.1 GCA_009702405.1 Actinomycetota bacterium | reverse complement strand
GCACCCATCAGGTTTGTCTTACCATCAGCAGCAGTTGAAGGTCCGGTAAGAATCTGCTCAAGAGATCCACTTCTACCAACGTGAACTCTTTCACCTCTAGGTAACTCTGGGTTATAAGCTTCAGCTCCCCAGTGCCAACCTTGACCAGGAGCTTCATCGGCGCGAGCAAGAACAGAACCAAGCATTACTGCATCTGCACCACAGGCAATAGCTTTTACGATATCTCCTGAAGTTCCAAGACCACCATCAGCAATCACGTGGACGTAACGTCCACCTGATTCATCCATATAATCTCTTCTTGCTCCAGCAACATCCGCAACAGCTGTTGCCATTGGTGCATGGATACCAAGAACAGTTCTAGTTGTTGATGCTCTACCGCCACCAAAACCAACTAGAACACCAGCAGCACCGGTGCGCATCAGATGCAGTGCTGCTGTGTATGTGGCAGCTCCACCAACAATGACAGGGACATCTAGTTCATAGATGAACTCTTTTAGGTTTAGTGCTTCATGAGTTTTAGAAACATGTTCAGCTGAAACAGTTGTTCCGCGAATAACGAAGATATCAACACCAGCTGCAATAACAGCCTTGGCATACTCTGCAGTTTTCTGAGGTGAGAGAGCAGCAGCAACGGTCACACCTGATTTACGAATGTAAGCCAGACGTTCTTTGATTAGCTCTGCCTTAATAGGCTCCGCATAGATCTGCTGCATGCGTGCAGTTGCTTCATCTTCGCTTAGCTTGGCTATCTCTGCTAACTGCTTTGAAGGGTCTTCGTATCTAGTCCAAAGACCTTCAAGATCTAAGACACCTAAGCCACCTAGCTTTCCAATAGCAATAGCGGTATCAGGAGATACCACTGAATCCATAGGAGCTCCAAGCACAGGTAGATCAAAGCTATAAGCGTCAATGTTCCATGCTGTTGAGACATCTCTAGGGTCACGGGTTCTTCTTGAAGGGACGACAGCAATGTCATCAAAAGCCCAACTACGGTTACCGCGCTTACCGCGACCAATTTCTATTTCGCTCACAGTAATCTCCTAGCGGTTGTTGTAATTCGGTGCTTCGACAGTCATCTGAATATCGTGCGGGTGTGATTCCTTTAGTCCCGCAGGAGTGATTCTTACGAACTTACCTTTAGCTTGTAATTCTTCAATTGTGCCTGCGCCAACATAACCCATAGCAGCACGAAGACCACCAATAAGTTGATGAGCAACGGTAGCAACTGTTCCTCTGTAAGGAACTCTTCCTTCAATACCTTCAGGAACTAGCTTGTCTTCTCTTAGAACATCGTCCTGGAAGTAACGGTCCTTGGAATAGCTCTTAGCTTCACCACGTGATTGCATTGCACCAAGAGATCCCATACCTCGATAGGTCTTGAACTGCTTGCCACCAACAAAAGTAATATCTCCTGGAGCTTCATCAGTACCAGCAAGCAGCGAACCAATCATCACTGCATTTGCTCCAGCAACAAGTGCTTTAGGAATATCTCCCGAGAACTGCAAACCACCATCAGCAATAACAGGAACACCTGCCGGCTTACAAGCCAACGATGCTTCATAAACTGCAGTTACCTGAGGAACACCAACACCAGCGATAACACGTGTGGTGCAAATAGAACCTGGGCCAACACCAACCTTAACTCCATCAGCACCAGCGGCAACTAGAGCAGCAGCACCTTCACGAGTTGCAACGTTGCCACCAATAACATCAACATGTTTAGCAACTGGTTCTGCCTTTAGTTTGGCAACCATATCTAATACAGCAGTGTTGTGTCCATGAGCGGTGTCAACGATAAGAATGTCAACACCAGCATCAACTAGAGCCATCGCTCTTTCCCAACCCTGATCCCCAACACCAACAGCAGCTGCAACTAACAATCTTCCTGAAGAGTCTTTGCTAGCTAGTGGATACTTCTCACTCTTATCGAAATCTTTAATAGTGATAAGACCACGAAGTTTATTGTTTGCATCAACTAGAGGAAGCTTTTCAATTCTGTGCTGAGCAAAGATTGAAATAGCAATCTCAGGAGTTACTCCAACAGGGGCCGTAACCAAAGGCATCGGTGTCATCACATCTTTAACCAAAGTGATGCTCTTTTGAACTTCGTTCACAAATCTCATGTCACGGTTGGTGATAATTCCAACTAGCGTGCCATCTTCATCAATAACCGGTAGACCTGAAACTCTAAAAGTTCCACAGATGTCATCAACCTCTTGGACTGTTGCAAGTGGGTGGGTAGTTACCGGGTGGGTAATCATTCCAGCTTCTGAACGCTTGACTAGATCAACCTGGGTAGCTTGCTGCTCAATAGAGAGGTTACGGTGCAAAACACCTAAACCACCTTGGCGGGCAATAGCGATAGCTAGCCTTGCCTCGGTAACGGTATCCATAGCTGAGGAAAGCAGCGGGATGTTGATTGATAGACGCTTGGTTACCTGGGTCTTGGTCGAAACCTGACTAGGAACGATGTCGGACTGGCCAGGCAGTAGCAACACATCGTCATAAGTCAGACCAGTAAAGCCAAATGGGTCATTTTGAGTCATTTTTACCCTGTCAGGTGAGTTGATTAGCCCATTCTACCTTGACTTACCCCCTTATTTTTAGGGTCAATTTGGGCTAAATGAGGCCTCAGGGGCATAGGAACCTAAAACACCATAACTAAAGACCTTGTAGTCAACATCCCTTAGATAGCCAGAACTATCAAACCTTAGTTTTCCCTTGGTCTTGGAACTCAACAGAGCAGCTCTTAGCGACTGAGGGCTATTTGACTTCGCCTCCAGAAAGGCTTGTGCTGCTAACTGCACTGCTTCATAGGTATGCCAAGCCAAAGCAAACACCGGTGCTTTTGGATTACTCAGTAACGCAGGTCTACCAAGAGCAGAAGCCAACCTATTCCTAAACTCAGCAGTTGTCGTATCCTGCGGGAGTATCGCTTTAGTGCCTTTGAGATTCTTAGCCCAAGGGTAAGCCACATAGTTAGCCAAGTTCCCTGGCACCAAATACACTTGGTCAACTTGAGGTAGCCAATCCTTCATGTTTCCAAAAAACCCAACAGACTGCTCCAGTGAAGCAACGACCAAAACATCAGGACGAGTCTTTCTTATGGAACCAAGCTCAGTAATCCCCAAGACCTGCACCTTTGGCACTCCCCTGATAGTCAAGCCAAAGGCAAGGGATTTCATGACATCTTTTCCATATTGATCTGGGCTGTGAACTATCAAAACTGATGCTGGCTTATCTCTAGAAATGAGCTCTGCCAATGAAATGATGTCTTGACTGTGACTTGAAGTTAGTCGAAATAACGGCTGCTTATCAGTTATGCCATCATCCAAAGGAGCCGTTGCAATCATGGGTATCTGATCTTTTGTCAGATCACTTACAAGTTCCGCAGCATCAGATTCAATGGGAGCAAGTATCGCATCAGCATCAAAAGCTGTGATCCTGGCAACTGCATTCTTGGCTTCAAAAACAGAATCCCCCGCATCTTCAAAAGCTAGATTCACTTTGATCGTCTCTGCAAGATCACTAGATGCCAGCTTTGCTGCTGCTCTTTGAACAGAGCCTGCGAAATAGAGGCTTCCTGAATCAGAGGCCATCACCCCTATTCGCATGGATGGGGCAATTGGCTTAGCCAAACTACTCGTTGCTAGGTAGATGCCAGCAACGCTGATTACTAAACCGGTTAGAACAATTAATCTCTTTCTCATGCAAAGAGAGTAAATGAACTCAGTAAAAGGTGATTTTAGTTTTCAACAGTTAAAGCAAAAGCGGGCTGGATAACCAGCCCGCTCCTGATGAAACTAAATGTTACTTAGTGCCGTTGATGCTTGCGCTTACAACACCGTTTGATGCCATGTTCCACTTAGCTAGAAGAGCTGTGTACTGACCATCATCGATTAGTGACTGAATAGCTTTCTGGATTGCATCGCGAAGACCAGTGTCCTTCTTCAAGATTGCAACACCAACAAAACCAGCGTCATAACCGCTAGGTGCATCTGGGTCTGAAACAACGTCGAAGTACTCGCCGTTACCAGCCTTAGCTGCAGCACCCTGAGCTACTAGTGAGTCCATCATTACAGCGTCGCCTTGCTTAGCGCGAAGAGCGTTCTCCATTGATGGTGCATCAGGAAGAGTTGTAACAGTAATTTCCTTCTTGCCAGAAACCTTACAGCTTGCTGACATGGTTGCAACTAGGTCGATCTGAATGGTTCCATTCTGAACGATTACTGTCTTGCCACATAGGCTCATTGGATTGGTGATGCCTTCAGGGTTACCCTTGTTAACAATCATCTGTGAACCACCGATGTGGTAATCAACAAAGTCAACCTTTGCTTGACGCTCTGTGGTGTCGCTCATTGAGCTAATGATGATGTCGTTGGTTCCAGCCTCAAGGTTGGCGATGATGGTGTCAAACACTGCATCGTTGAAACGAACTTCGGTGCCAAGCTTCTGACCGATCAAAGCACCAAGCTCAACGTCAAAACCAGTTAGCTTACCGTTTTCATCTTCATACTCGAATGGCTCGTAAGGAATATCGCTGGCAACATCAATACCCTTTTCAAGGTATTCAGCTGGCAACAGAGCCTGAGCTTGCTTGTCGACCTTAGATTGGTCAACACCGTTGTTTGGACCGCTGGCACAACCAGCTAGTAGTAGAAGACCTGCCGACATAACTGCGACAAAGCCTAGTTTCTTTTTAGACACTTTGAATCTCGCTCTCTTAATTGGTTTACTCTGCTTCAAAACTAAAGAACTTTGTTGAGGAAAGCCTTGGTTCTTGCCTCTTTAGGTTTATCTAAAACCTGTTTAGGCGTTCCCATCTCAACTATCTGTCCCTTATCTATGAAGACTACTTTGTCAGCCACTTCTCGTGCGAAACCCATCTCGTGAGTCACAACAATCATGGTCATGCCCGCCTTGGCTAGGCCTTTCATCACATCTAAAACATCGCCAACTAGCTCAGGATCTAGGGCTGAGGTTGGCTCATCAAAGAGCATCAACTTAGGCTTCATGGCTAGTGCTCTAGCAATAGCAACACGTTGCTGCTGGCCACCTGATAGCTGAGAAGGATAGTGATCACCTTTATCGGCAAGACCTACCTGGGCTAATAACTCAAGGCCTAGCTGTTTAGCTTCTTCAGGGTTTACTCCCCCAACACCAATCGGTGCTTCGATAACGTTCTGCAGAGCAGTCATGTGTGGGAAAAGGTTGAACCGTTGGAACACCATGCCAATGGCCTGACGCTGTCTAGCAATATCTTTTGGTTTCATCTCGTGCAAAACTTTGCCGGACTGGCGGTAACCCATCAATTCGTCGTTCACATAGATACGTCCACCATTGATTGATTCCAAGTGGTTGAGGCATCTTAGGAAAGTTGATTTACCTGAACCAGAAGGACCAATGATACAAAGCACTTCACCTGATTCAACGGTTAGAGAAATACCTTGCAGCACTTCGTTTGAGCCATAGCTCTTACGAACGCTTCTAGCATCGACCATTAACTTACCCATTAGCGTCTACCCACCTTGAAAGCTCTAGGGGCCGCTCTACCGCCAACTGTTGCAAAGCCTCTGCCGAATTTACGCTCAAGAGCGCGCTGAGGGAAACCAAGAACCGTGGTCATTGCTAAGTACCAGAAACCGCTCACTACAAGCAATTCGATCTGAGCTAGGTTAGCCGAAGAAATTGTGTTTGCTGCTGTGTAAAGTTCAGCAACTGCAATCACCTGAAGCAACGAGGTGTTCTTGAGCATTCCAATAAATTCATTTCCAATTGGTGGAATGATTACTCGCATAGCCTGAGGCAAAACAATTCTTCTCATGGTTTGTCCACCAGACATACCCAAAGACTTCGCAGCTTCAACCTGACCTGAATCAACTGCAAGGATTCCAGCTCTAACAATTTCAGCTGAGTAAGCGGCTTCATTCAAAGACAGTGCAATGACGCCGGCAACTATCGCTGGGATTAGATCGCTGGTGTCACCACTTAACCAAACGATGTCTGTGTATGGAACACCTAAAACTAGTTGTGGGAAAATAATTCCTAAATAACCCCAGAACACTATCTGTAAAAGCAAAGGTGTTCCTCTAAAGAATTCAATGAAGCCGGTAGCTAACCAACGCTGCAATGGGTTTTCACTGAGCTTCATGATGGCCAACAGGGTTGCCAAGACTATGGCAATAAACATACAAAGCACGGTCACCAAAATAGTGACTACCATGCCGATAAGAATTCGAGGGTCAAATAGGAATTTGGCAACGATTTCATGCTGAATAGATTTAGCGCTATAAAGTGCCCAAATAAAACTCAAGAGCAAAGCTGTTGCCAGTCCACCAAAGATCCAACGCAACGGGTGGCGAAGCGGCACTGCTACGACGTCGTCGCCGTAATCAGTGTTATCTGTTGTCGCCATGTGCCTACCTTTAGTTACTAAAAATACTATTCCCTAAGGTTATGCCCATTAAACGAATAAGCCCTGAGATTACCTCAGGGCCTATACGGTTATCTAAATGTGATTTAGCGCTCAACGATAGCTAGGACGTCTCTAGCTGAAAGAACTAGATACTCCTTACCGTTGTACTTAAGCTCAGTGCCACCGTACTTAGAGAAGATGACTTTATCTCCAACAGCGATGTCTAGTGGGACACGGTTACCGTTGTCATCGACGCGACCTGGGCCAACAGCGATAACTTCAGCCTCCTGAGGCTTCTCTTTAGCGGTATCTGGGATTACCAGACCCGAAGCGGTAACTTGCTCCGCCTCAACTGGCAGAACGACAATTCGATCTTCAAGCGGCTTAATTGAAACCGACACGTTGAACCTCTTCTTTTAGTGAAATTTAGGGAAAGCGCTCTAGCGCTAGGTCAAGTTTATAGCCTTGATTAGCACTCCTGCAACCAGAGTGCTAACGCTTCGCTGTTAGCGTTGATAAATGGACCGTACCAGCTTTCTAAGCCTCATTAGCCCTGAAGGGCAGTCGCTATTGGCTGAGGTGGGCGATTTAGACAGCAAAGCAGACGTGGTCAAACTAGTTGCCAAACTCCGCTCTAAAGGTCACTCAGCAGATCTCGTGGCAGCGGTACTAACCCAGGCAAAACTCAGACGCCGAGCTCAGGCCAAGTTCGGTGAATTTGCGAACAACATGTATTTCACCGAGGCTGGTTTAGAACAAGCTTCAAGACTAAAAGTGGCAGCTATTCATGCCGGCAGATTTAGAGATGCAGGAATAACTAACATCGCAGATTTGGGTTGCGGCATAGGTGCAGAAGCTCTAGCCATGGCATCTCTTGATCTCAAGGTCTCAGCTTTTGAACTAGACGAAGTAACTGCAGCGATGGCTTCCTATAACCTAGCTAGTTTTGAAAAAGTCTCAGTTGAACAATCCGATGTCACAAAACTAGATCTAACAAAGTTTGATGGTGCCTTCATAGACCCAGCCAGAAGAGACCTTGACGGACCGAAGAAGGAATTCACTAAACGTAAATACGATTTGAGCGAACTAAGCCCCTCTTTTGATTTTGTGCTTGAAGTATCAAAACAAATGCCAACCATCGTCAAACTAGGTCCTGGTTTAGATCACAAAGACATCCCCCATGATGCTGAAGCAGTCTGGGTTTCCGATAATGGAGACCTAGTTGAGATGACTCTTTACTTTGGCAAAGTAGCAAGAGAGAACGTAGCCAGGGCGGCATTGCTTTTAACCCCTAACGGATCTTTTGAAATTACCAGCGCTAATCATGCAAGAACAGATGCACCTATCGGAGAACTGGGTTCTTTTGTTTATGAACCAGATGCAGCGCTAATCAGATCACACCTAATCGGTGATCTTGCTCTAGAACTAAACCTTCATATCTTTGCCAATGAGATTGCGTATCTAACCGGCAATGAAGAAATCCATTCCCCTTGGCTCAAGTCATACCGAGTGTTAGACAACTTAGTCTTCGATCGAAAGAAACTTAAGAGCTACCTAAAAGAACGTAACGTGGGAATTCTTGAAATAAAGAAACGTGGAGCTGACATCACTCCTGAACAACTAAGAAGAGAGTTAGCCCCCAAAGGTCCTAACTCACTAACTCTCATAGTTACCAGGGTTGCTGACACTCACCGAGTGTTGGTAGTTGAACCGCTAGCTTAAAAGAAAGACCCCTCACCCAAGAAGCGTTCTCAGGTGAGGGGTCTCTACAAACCGATTTGGCTAGTTAGTGCCAGGCATCGGAGTCACTGTTGGGTCTGGCATTGGATCTGTAGGGAATGGCTGAGGGAATTGGTCATCTGGCCTCATGTGGTCTCTCCAGTTCATGTGCATGTGCATGTCATCATCCATGAAACCTGCACCGTGACGAACGCGTAGAACAACGTTCACAACAGTTGCCACGAGTCCGATGGCGATGCCAACGTAACCAACAACTAGACCGGTAATTGCCATCCAGCGACCATTCTCATTGCTGTCCTTTAGTTGGGCAAGTGAGATGTGACCTGAGATGACTGCAGCTGGTGCACCAAACAGAGTTGCTGCGCTGGCAAGGGACACCACGGCTAAAGTATTTAGCTTGGTGTAATCGAATTTGTTACTGGCTTCAGCCATATTTCTTACTCCTTAGAAGTTCCCGCATTTCGGGCACAACAAAATTAGAGCAAATCAAACTGAAAGGCACCTGAGTTCTAGGTGTATTTGAACTGGAAGTTTAGGACTGGATTCTGGTTACCGGCAGAGTGGATTCAGCTGAGAAATCTAGAGAACTTGGTGCTCTTCCTGCCATTACCAACTGAGCACCAAGGGCAGCAATCATGGCACCGTTATCGGTGCAGAGCGATAGTGCTGGAATACGAAGCTCGATGCCTGCTTCAGCACATTTACTTGCTGCGACTTCACGAAGTCTTGCATTTGCAATAACTCCACCACCTAGTAAGAGTCTAGGAACATCATGATCTTTACAAGCTGCTATGGCTTTAGTGATTAGCACATCAACCACAGCTTCTCTGAAGCTAGCGGCGACATCTGCTACCGGCACTTCTTGGTTATTGAATTCTGCTAATTCAACATGTCTGGCAACTGCAGTTTTTAGTCCAGAGAAACTAAAGTCATAGCGATGTTCGGCCATGTCTTTTGGAAGTGTTAGTCCTCTTGGGAATCGAATAGCCTGCGGGTTTCCCTCTTTAGCAACTCGATCTATTTCAGGTCCACCAGGGTAACTAAGCCCTAGAACTCTAGCCACCTTATCGAAAGCTTCTCCGGCTGCATCATCGATTGTTTCACCTAGTAAAACAACATCATCTAGTAAATCTCTAACGAGTAGTAGCGAAGTGTGTCCGCCGCTAACCAGCAAAGCAATGGTTGGTAATTCAATCTTGCCCTGATCCAAGATATCTGCACCGACGTGACCAACTAGATGATTCACCGCATAGATAGGTTTACTGGTTGCCACCGCTAGTGCTTTAGCTGCCCCAACACCAACCATGAGAGCACCAGCAAGCCCTGGTCCATTGGTAACAGCAATGGCATCGATGTCATCAAGTGAAAGACCTGCCTTATCTAAAGCTTCATCGAGAACTGGAGTTAGGGCTTCAAGGTGAGCGCGAGCTGCAACCTCAGGAACTACACCACCGAAAATGGCATGCTGTTCCATGCTTGAAGAGATGATGTTAGCCAGAAGAGTATTACCTCTAACAATGCCGATACCGGTTTCATCACAGGAGGTTTCTATTCCTAGAACAATAGGTTCAGTTTTAGGTGGCACTAAAGATTCTGTTTTCATGACAAAAGCGTCAACACCATCAGGTTGGTAATACTTCTTACGAATACCGATCTGTCTAAAACCAAAAACCTTATAGAGTTTCTGCGCTATCGAGTTATCGGCTCTAACTTCAAGGAAGATCTCTTTAGCACCTAAAGCATTAGCTTGAGCAGTCAAGGCAAACATCAAGGCTTTACCAATACCTAAACCACGTTTATTAGGGCTGGTAGCGATGGTTTGAATATCTGCCTGATCACTGCCAGCTAATTTACTCAACCCCGCATAGCCAACAACAACATCCTCTAATAGAGCAACTATGTAATAGGTGTGTGCAGCTTGAAGCTCATCCTTCATCATCGCTTCAGGCCAAGCATCATTGATAAAACATTCTCGCTCGATGAGCATGATGGCTTCAAGGTCTTGAAGCGTTGCTTCTCTGATTGCTACACTCATCAGCCGCTAACCTTCTTAGGCTTAGTCGGCACCGCATCAGGTTCACGAAGATAGATAGGCGTTAGATCCCTATCGGGACCAAGTTCGGTTAGTGACTGTGAAAAAGCTATCTGGCCTAAAGATGCTGCTCTAACAACAAGGTCAGTTCTCTCATGTTCTTCTAGATCTATGAACTGGTTTAGGTCCTCAGGTTTATTAACGCTAGGGCCTAACACTCGAACTGGAATCCCGTTAGTTACGGCTTGGTATGAAGCCCAGAAGACTTCTTTTCTTCTGGCATCAGTTGAAACTAGAAGAGCTTTAGAGCCTGGGTTCGCTGCAAAGTAATCCAAAGCAATGGCATCTAAAGAACAAACAGCAACTAGATCTGCTTTAGCCCCAAGAGCAAAGAACTGAGCTGCAGCTAAACCAACTCGAAGTCCTGTGAAAGGACCAGGACCAACCCCTGCAACAACTTGAGAAATCTGACTAGGTCTCACATTGGCATCAGCTAAGACCTGTTCAATGGCAGCACCGATACGTTCAGAATGAGTCATCGGCTCCGGGAAGTTCAGTTCAGCTAAAACAGTTCCCATGCTTAGAACAGCGACGCTGGTTCCAGCAGATGTGTCTATGGCTAGTGAGTATCCAGAGATCCTGGTTGATGTTGCGTGCATTAGAAAGACACTTCCTTCCAACGCTCACCAAAGCCAACTATCTTCACAGTTCGTTCTTCAGTTTGACCAGAATGGTCTCTTTCAAATTCGATTTCAATCCAGTTCTCAGATATACCCTCGGTAAGACCCTTACCCCACTCGACCAAGACAATTGACTTCTCAAAAGGAATATCTAGGTCATCTAGTTCTTGGGGTGAACCTAGACGGTAAGCATCAACGTGGACCAATGGAGCTTCCAATGAATCAGTTCTCTTATGAGTTCTAGCAATTACAAAAGTTGGACTAGAAACATTTCCTTCAACATCTAAAGAACTACCAACACCTCTAGTGAAAGTAGTTTTACCAGCACCAAGGGGGCCAATCAGGATTACTAGATCTCCTGCTTCAAGGACATTAGCGAAGCGCTTACCAAGTTCGTCCATGTCATCGCTGGTAGCGATAACAGACTCATAGAGCAAAGTTGCTTCAGCCAATTGGTTTATGCCTCAACCGCGCCAATAAATTCACGAACAAATCTGCCACCAACACGGGTGACAATCTCATAGTTAATAGTCTCTGCTGCCATTGCTAAATCGTCAGCACTTGGACCACAGTCACCAAAGATAACAACACGATCGCCAGGGCTAACCGATGCATCACCAACGTCAACAACAAACTGGTCCATGGCGATACGAGAGAGAATCGGATACCTTTTACCGCTAATGCAAACCTCGGCTTTACCGGTTGCATTACGAGGAATGCCTTCGGCATAGCCAACAGGAATTAGAGCAAGGGTGCTCTCTCTACTAGTCCTATATAGATAGCCATAAGAAACACCTTCACCTGCAGCTACACGCTTAGTTTGAACAACTGTTGCTTCAGCACACATAACTGGCT
>WLIC01000059.1 GCA_009702405.1 Actinomycetota bacterium | reverse complement strand
CAGCATGGATGGTTATTTTCACCATTCCGCTAATCCTCTTTGTTCCAGAAATTCCAAAGAGTGCGGTTAGCAACAGACGTGAATCAATCATCGACAGCTACAAAGCTCTCGTTGCTCAAATCAAGAAACTAAGAAAAGATAACCCGGATGCTTTGAAGTTCCTTCTAGCATCGGCTGTTTATCGAGATGGTCTCGCCGGTGTATTTACCTTCGGTGCAATTCTTGGATCTGTCGCATTCGGCTTCAGCACAACAGGAGTGATCTTGTTTGGTGTTGCAGCAAACATCGTTTCAGGTCTTGGAGCTTTCATCGGTGGTGCTATTGATAACAAGGTAGGAACCAAGCGAGTAATCGTTGTCTCACTTGCAGGAATGCTAGTAGCAGGTTCTGGTGTATTCGCATTTGCAGGCATGGGGGCAATCACATACTGGGTCTTTGGTTTAGCACTATGTCTGTTCGTAGGTCCTGCTCAAGCATCATCAAGAACCTTCGTAGCTAGATTCGCTCCAGCTAACCGTGAAGGTGAGATCTTTGGTCTCTACCAAACAACAGGAAGAGCAGCTTCATTCCTCTCACCAACACTTTGGTCAATCTCACTACTACTAGCAACTCGAGCAGGTTTTGAAAACGCAACAGTTTTCGGAATCATCGGAATCATGATTGTTCTAGCAGTTGGTTTGTTCTGGTTGCTTAGAGTGCATCCAGCACCAAAAGTCATTGACTAACAAAGTTAAAAGAAGAATGGCCCGTCTAGTGACGGGCCATTTCTCTTTAAGTTCTATTCAGCTTGTTCTAGTGGTTCATTACCAACATCTGTTTTATAGAAGTTGAGGTATGAACGTGAAGCTGTTGGGCCTCTTTGACCTTGGTATCTGCTGTTGTATTTAGCTGAGCCGTAAGGTGTTTCGCTAGGGCTTGAGAGTTGGAAGAAGCAAAGCTGACCGATCTTCATACCTGGCCATAGTTTGATAGGCAGGGTTGCAACGTTAGATAGTTCTAGGGTTACGTGACCTTGGAAACCAGGGTCAACAAAACCTGCTGTTGAGTGGGTTAGAAGACCTAGTCTTCCAAGAGAAGATTTACCTTCAAGTCTTGCAGCGATGTCATCCGGTAGGGATACGAACTCGTAGGTTGAACCTAGAACGAATTCACCTGGGTGCAGGATGAAAGGCTCATCAGGGCTTACCTCAATCAGACGGGTTAGATCTGGTTGTGATTCAGCTGGATCAATGAACGCATACTTGTGGTTATCGAATAGACGGAAGAAACGGTCTAATCTCACATCCATGCTTGATGGCTGTAATAGAGACATCTCTAAAGGGTCTAAGCCAATACGGCCCTGCTCGATTTGGCTTCTGATATCGCGGTCTGACATTAACATAATGAAAAGGTTACCTTGTGCTAAGGCTAGGTGGCTGCTGCTTGTTGGTGTGTAAGGCAAAATAGAACCTATGCGCGATAAAGAAGGCAGAATATCTCCACCCGAGAAGATCAGAAGAGTCTTCGAGGGTGAAGTTGAAGCTCTCAACAAGGTCCCTAAGAATAAAAGAGGACCTTTAGGCGCTGCTGTTACCCTGCGTCTTGGCCACTTGTTCTCACGCTGGTTAGAACGAAACATTGATACCAATTGGTCGGGATCAGCACCTCAGTTGATGCTTATTGCGGTACTGGTTAGACATAAGACATTGACTATGGGTGAAGCTGCTGAATTACTAGATGTGACACCTAGAGCTATTACCCGTTTGGTTGACTCACTTGAAAAAGAAGAGTTAGTAACAAGACAGGTAAGCCCCCACGATAAGCGTGTTTATTTGATTTCTGTGACAGCTAAAACAGAAGCCTTAGCTAAGCAAATGATGCCTAAGCATGAGAAGAAGATGTCTGACCTGTTCAGTGTCTTTAGCGATTCTGAACTACTTGAGTATCTAAGACTTAGCGCTAAGTTAGCCGAGCGTCTAAAGAAAGATCTAAAGAGCGACGACTAGTGCTCTAAGCCGATCTTCTTCTGAACCCACTTCATCCACTTAGGTGCATACCAGTTAGCGTTACCAAACAATCTCATTAGAGCTGGAACTAGTAATGCTCTAATCACTGTTGCATCCAGGATTACTGCGAAAGCAATTCCAAGACCTAACATCTTCATGATTGAAACACCGCTGGATGCAAAAGCAAAGAATGAAACTGCAAGAACAAGAGCAGCTGTTGTGATGATTCGGCCTGATCGTTGCAAACCAACAGCAACCGATTCTGTTGTGTCTAAACCAGCATCATGCTGTTCTTTGATTCTTGATAACAAGAACAACTCGTAGTCCATCGACAAACCAAAACTAATAACTGCAACTAGTACGAGTGAAGATGAATCGATAGTTCCGGTTGAAGCAAAGTCACCGATAAGCCAGTGCAGGTTTCCATTCATGAAAACCCAAACCAGGAAGCCCATGGTTGCAAACAGTGACATAAAGTTTAGAAGCACAGCCTTGATAGGAAGTAGTAATGAACCTGTGAACAAGAACAACAATGTGATTGTTGTCAGGATGATCCAAAGCGCTGCCCAAGGAAGATTATTTGTAATTCCAAGAAGAGCATCTGTATAGAGCGCTGATGAACCACCAACAAGTAACTGATCAAAGTTATTTGATTCTGCTCTAAGTGATTTAGTTAGGGCTTCACCTTCAGGAGATCTAGGTTCAACATCAGCGATAACCACTACTCTGGTCCAATCATTCTTCACATAGTTCTTGAAGAATGAATCTGTCTGAGGAATTAGATATCCCTTCTGGAAAATACCAAGCGGTGTTTGAACTCTAGAGATGTGATCTTCTTTAGAGAGTTTCACTGCATATTCTGAAATCTTGGTGTCAGTTGGGTTCTCCACCATGATCTCAATAGGTGAACCTTCACGACCATCAAAACGATCACGAATCTGATTGGTAGCTAAAACAACTCTGTTATCGGTTGGCAGAATACGGTCATCAACCTGACCTAGCTTCACATTCATACCTAAAGCAGCTAAAGAGCCAAGAGCTAGAACAGAAACCAAGATAACTGGAATTGGTCTTCTCATTACAAACTTCGCAAGCTTCGACCAGAAGCCAACATCTTTAGGTGCACGGTGTTTGAATAGTGGCCAACGGTTGACGTTGTCGCCAAGGATGTTGAGGAAAGCTGGCAGCGCTATCAGCGCTGCTGCAACTGCAATTGAGACAGAAACTAAACCGGCATAAGCAAAAGACTTCAGGAAATACTGAGGGAAGAAGTTCAACCCAACCATAACTAGAGCAACTGTGAGTCCTGAGAAGAACACAGTTCTTCCAGCAGTTAGCACCGTAGTTTGAACAGCGTCAGCAACGGGAACCTTCTTGCTTCGTTCTTCTCTGAAGCGGTTCACCATCAACAATGCATAGTCGATACCAAGACCTAAACCAAGACCGGTAACCAGGTTCACTGAGAAAGTTGAAGTGTCTGTGAAAAGGGAAGATAGCCAGATAAAGAAGAAGGAACCCAGAATGGTTAGCCCTGCGATCATCAGCGGTAACCCAGCTGCAACAACAGAACCAAAAACGAAGATCATCAGAAGAAGTGTTAGTGGTAACGCTACTGCTTCAGCTCTGGTTAGGTCACCTTCAATAACGTGATTGATTTCAGAGGTGATAGGGCCCCAGCCAGCAACATAAATGGTCGCGCCGTAATTATTGCCACCGATGTTATCTTGAATAGTTTTTGATACTTCAGCGGCTTTTGCTGAGTCCTCGAATTTGGCAAAGAAGTAAACGGCCATGCCATCTTTGGATTTAAGAGTTGCTGGTCTTCCTAATGAATAGTAAGAAGTAACAGTCTTAACACCCTCTGTTTGCTCTAAAGCACTGGTGATTAGGTCAGCATTCTGGACTGATTGAGCCTCATCAACAGATCTGCCCATGTCAGCAACTAGGACAACCTCAGGGTCATTCTGGTTGAAGTCCTTGATTAGCATCTCGGTTACTTTTGCTGAATCAGCATTTGGGTCGTAGTAACCACCACCCTTGAGGTTGCCAAAAGCTTGGAATCCACCGATAAGGGAAAGTAATACCAAACCGATAAAGCCAAAGAGGGATAGTTTGCTGTGTCGAATGACAAAATTGCTTAGAGGTCTCATTAGGGTCAAGTCTAAATTATTTACCTCGGAAAGAAAATGGAATGAAGCAAACTAACAGGAATGCCCGAGCAGCCTTCTACTTCCTCATCGCAGCGATTGGTTTGATTACCGCCTGGTACTTCAACACCATCGCCATTTTGCGAGGACAAGACTTCTTTGGTTCTTGGTTTGGCAGTGAAGCTGACCTTGTTCTTGCCTGTGATCTTTTACTAACAGCTTTTGCTGCTGTTCCATTCATGATCTTTGAATCCAAGAAGCTGGGCATGAAAAATGTTGGCTGGTATGTCGCAGCCGGTTTCATAAGCGCGATCGCTTTCGTATTTCCTTTCTTCCTAGGTATGCGTGAACTGCATCTGAAGAAAACAAAAGGATCAAATTCTAAAACTTCTGCTAGTGGCATCGCAGTTCACACTGTGCAAACTCAAGAGCGTGACCTAGCTGGAGGAACACTGGAGAACTTCATCTTTGAAGGAAGAAGAATCGATGTGTGGGTTCCTGCTGAGCATGACAGTAAGACACCTTTGTTGGTAGCTCACGATGGCGGTAACTTCCTGCTTGATGTTAGTGAAACTTGGAATCATCAGAACTGGGGACTACCTGAAGCAATAGCTGCTGGTCGCATTGTTGCTAAAGATGGCAAGCTGCCAATCATTGTCGGGGTTTATCGAGTTGATGATTCTCAACGTATGGCTGAACTTGCTCCAGAAGATATCTTGAAGACCAGACCACACATGTTAGATAACATCGGTGCAATCAAGAAGCCAAGCAAGTTAGATTACAAAGCAAACGAATACCAGGACATGCTGGCTCTTCGACTAGTTCCAGAACTAGCTAAAAGGTATGGACTCAAGCTTGACCCAACCCGAACAGCCCAGATGGGCTCATCTCTTGGTGGTCTTGCTGTTCTCTACGGTGTCTCAAGACACCCTGAAGTATTTGGAACAGCCTTAGGGTTATCAACCGCATGGCTCTTGGGTTGCCAAGAACTAATCGATCTCACAGTTGAATCTTTACCTAAAGATGTT
>WLIC01000058.1 GCA_009702405.1 Actinomycetota bacterium | reverse complement strand
GTTTCTTTGAGTCTGGTTGAAGGTAAGTATTCAGGTAATCCTGTTGCTGGGTTGATTTCAGGTCTAACCCAAACTGGTGTTACTCCTGCATAAACCATTCCAACTAGAACAGATTTATGCAGTGTTCTAGAGACGATTACTTTATCTCCAGGACCTGCAACAGCCATAACAGCTGCGTGGTTAGAACCAGAAGAACCGTTAACACCAAATCTGCAGAGGTCTGCTCCCCAAAGATCAGCAGCAAGTTTTTCTGCTTCAAGAATTAGAGAAGGTGAGATTCGGTAAGGGTGGTTACCTGGAAGAACTGGGATGTCACCGTCAACAATAGGTCCGGTGAGATTAGTGCGGCCTTTGTGGCCTGGTATTTGGAAGGGAGATCTGTCTGTCTCCATGTCGCGTATCCATGCGTCTAGTAATGGTGCAATGGAACGAAGACCCATTGGGTCTTTAGAATCAAGCAGGGTTGCTGCGCCGAATGCCTCTGTTGCCAATATCCCAACCTTTCGATCTACATTCACACTTCTGTGAACTGCTTACAAGATGATGAAGGACCAGGATTGCTCCTGGTCCTTCAGCCTAACTTTCTTTAGTGAATGCTAGGTAAAACTTTTTAGAACTCTACTTTGGTAACGCTGGTGTCTAGGGCGATACCAGGACCAAAGGTTGTTGCGATAGCTGCCTTCAAAAGGTACTTACCCTTTGATGATGAAGGCTTTAGTCTCATGATTTCATCTAGAGCAACCGCTAGGTTCTCGCCTAGTTGTTCCTTAGTGAATGAAACCTTACCGATGATGAAGTGCAGGTTTGACTGCTTGTCGATACGGAACTCAATCTTTCCACCCTTGATGTCAGCAACAGCTTTAGCTGTGTCTGGGGTAACGGTTCCAGTCTTAGGGTTAGGCATAAGGTTACGAGGACCTAGAACCTTACCAAGACGACCAACCTTACCCATCAATTCAGGAGTTGAAACTGCTGAGTCGAAGTCTGTCCAACCAGCGGCTACCTTTTCGATAAGCTCATCGCCACCGACTTCGTCTGCTCCAGCTTCACGAGCTGCATCAGCAGCTGCACCTGTTGCGAAAACGATTACGCGTGCGGTCTTACCAGTTCCGTGAGGCAAACCTACGGTGCCACGGATCATCTGGTCTGCTTTACGAGGGTCAACACCAAGCTTCATTGCAACTTCAACAGTTGCATCAAACTTAGATGAGGTGCTGGTTTCTTTTACTAGAGTCACTGCTTCGGCAGGTGTGTATAGCTTGCCTTCGGTGATTTTCTCTGCTGCGGCTAAATAAGCCTTTGAGCGCTTTGCCATTTCTGCTTTTCCTTTTCTTTATTGGTCACAGTTCGTGGTTAGCGAGTTGCGCGCAACTCTCCCACTAGTGTTTCTTTGTTTTTGTTTAGAAACCTTCGACGGTGATACCCATGCTGCGGGCAGTTCCGGCGATGATCTTTGCTGCTGCTTCAACGTCATTGGCGTTGAGGTCAGACATCTTTGACTCTGCGATCTTTAGTACCTGTTCGCGAGTTAGCTTGGCAACCTTCACAGTGTGTGGGGTTGATGAGCCCTTAGCAACTCCAGCTGCCTTCTTGATTAGCTCAGCTGCTGGTGGAGTCTTAAGAACGAAAGTGAATGAACGGTCTTCGTAGACAGTGATTTCCACTGGAACTACGTTTCCACGCTGGTCTGCTGTTGCATTGTTGTATGCAGTACAGAATTCCATGATGTTAACACCGTGCTGACCTAGAGCTGGACCAATCGGTGGTGCTGGGTTAGCAGCTCCTGCTTGGATCTGTAGCTTGATCATGCCGGTTACTTTTTTCTTCGGTGCCATCTCTTCTTTTCCTTATTGGTTAGGTTTTTATAAATCTTTAGACCAGCGCTGAAACTTGGTCGAAGCCAAGCTCTACTGGGGTTTCACGTTCGAATAGTGAGACTAGAACAGTTAGCTTGCCGCTTTCTGGTTTGATCTCGCTGATAGTTCCAGGAAGTCCAGCGAATGAACCTTCCTTGATCATGATGCTCTCGCCAAGTGTGTAGTTGACGTTAACAGGGATTGACTTCTGCTTGCCCTTAGCTCCACCCTTGACAGCAGCCTTAGCAGCAGCTTCTTCAGGTAGAACGTAAAGAGTCTTGAGCATGTCAAATGCTTCTTGAGGACGCAGTGGGCTTGGGTATTCGCTGTGACCTACGAAGCCAGTAACAGCAGGTGTTCCACGAACAAGAGACCATGAGTCTTCGTTCATTTCCATGCGAACTAGAACATAACCAGGGATACGAACCTTGGTTACAAGCTTTCTCTGACCGTTCTTGATTTCAATGGATTCTTCCATTGGAACTTCGATCTGGAAGATGTCATCGCCACCGACGATTGCTAACTTACGGTTTTCGATGTTCTGCTTAACGCGCTTCTCGTAACCTGCGTAAGAGTGAATGATGTACCACTTACCTGGCTGTGAACGAAGTTCAGCTTTGAAAACTGCATAAGGATCTTCGTCTTCAGCTTCTGCAACAGGTGCATCGTGAATATCTGCAGCAGCTGCAGTTTCAGATTCAGCTGCAACCTCAACATCAGATTCGATGTGAAGGGCTAGCTCCTCAGCTGATGCTTCGTCAGCGTTGGTGTCATCAATGTAAGCAGGATCAGTCTCGGCGAAGTCTGACGACTCCACTTCCAGGTCAACGCCTTCGAGCGGGTTCTGCTCTGATTCAAATTCGGTCACGAGTTTCCTTATTAGTTTGTGTTGCTCAAAAATTATTTAGCTGGGCTAAAAGCTGTGTATAGCCAGATGACACCTTGTCCAAAGATGAAATCCAAACCAAAGATGATTGCCATAACAACAACAACGAAACCTAGAACAACTCCGGTGTAGTTGCGAAGCTCTGCATATGTTGGGCGGTTAACTTTACGAAGCTCAGCAATTACTTGCTGGATGAACAGAATGATGCGACCGATCGGTCCGCGTGCTTGAGCGCGATTAGCCTTCGACTTCTCGACGAGGTCTTCAGATGGCTGTTGCTCTAGTTCTTCTGACATTTCTCTTCTTTCAGTTAATGCTGGTGTTACTTTCAATGACACAAATGTGGCACTGCTTGCAGGGCAGACAGGACTCGAACCTGCAACCTGCGGTTTTGGAGACCGCTGCTCTACCAATTGAGCCACTGCCCTAAGGGGGCAAATGGTCACACTAATAGATTGATATCTAAAATGATTAATTTGCCAGATTAGGCTTGGGGCAGTTGTCAAACTACCTCTAACGAGTTTAGCCCCGAAGCCCGCTAAATGCAAAGGGCGATCTAGATTCTTGTGGAGGTAATGCACATGCATTACCATATCGACATGGATGAAAACGAACTCGAATCTAGTCTTACCGACAGATACCAAACCACAGTCCCAGCAAGGATCCGCAAACTTCTAGGTCTCAATAAGAGAGACAAGCTGGAGTGGATTCTTGATGAATCGGGGGGTATCCGAGTTGGCAAGAAGGCTGCAGAAGCACCGCATTTTGACCCAGTATTTGATCAATGGCTTGATTTCTTGGAAAAGGACATGCTTGAACATCCTGAACGGTTGATACCTCTAGATGAAAAGTGGTACGAGGACATGGTCTTCGAGTTGTCAGGGGAAAGAGGGGTAGGTGTACCTGGATTTCCACCCACTTTGGCGGAGTTCAGAGCGCAACCCTTGCCGTTCGACATGGATGAGGCATTGCCAGAGGACGAGGAAATCTAGATGGCCTCAACGGAATGGTTTCTCCTTGCCCACCCAGCATTCATGAATCAGCTCATTACCTCCACACAAAAAATGGCTGATGCAAAAGCTAAAGCTGGGACAGATTGGATTCATCACCCGGACGTCAAACGCCATTTCACCCTCACGCATCAGATTACTGAAAGAATTCCCCAAGATCCTTCATCCGCAAACTTCCGATTAGGGAATGCCCTTGGACAAAGATACAAACTTTGGTTTAGGGCTAAGTTTTTACAGCAATATAGAATATTTTTCAGATATAGCAGCATCAGAAACATCATTGTGTACGGGTGGGTAAATGATCCAACTACTTTGCGAGCTTACGGATCAAAGACAGATGCCTATCTCGTCTTTAAGAGAATGCTTGAGTCAGGAAGAGTCCCAAACGATTGGGATGAGCTTATTGCTGAATCAAAAAGACTTAGCTAAATAGTTTCTGAAGTCTTTGAATACCTTCAACTAGTTGAGCATCACCTAAGGCATAAGACAATCTCACATAACCTGAAGGACCGAATGCTTCACCTGGCACAAGAGCAACTTCAGCTGCATCAAGAATGTAATCGCAAAGTTCAAGACTGGTTTCAATCTTTTTGCCACCCCACTCTTTCCCTAATAAGCCAGTGACATCTGAATAAACATAGAAAGCACCTTGAGGTGTTGGTGCAATCCAACCAGGGATCTTGTTTAGTTCATCAACAGCAACAAGTCTTCTTCTGTTGAATGCTTCACGCATTGCGAGAACTTCATCCTGAGGACCGGTTAGAGCTGCGATAGCTGCTCTCTGGCTGATGTTAGAAACGTTAGAAGATAAATGTGATTGCAAGTTAGCAGCTGCCTTCATTGCATCTAATGGGCCAGCCATCCATCCCAAACGCCAACCAGTCATCGCATAGCTCTTAGCAACACCGTTAACCATGATGGTTCTATCGGCTAGCTCAGGAACTACTTCAGTAATTGAATATGCTTTTAGACCGTTGTAAGTAAGGTTCTGGTAAATCTCATCGGTAATAATCCAAAGACCGTTTTCGTAAGCCCACTTACCAATAGCTTCAACTTCTTCACGAGAGTAAACAGCACCGGTTGGGTTAGAAGGAGACACAAACAACAAGATCTTTGTTCTAGGGGTTCTTGCTGCCTCAAGTTGGTCAACTGTTACTAAATAGTTCTGGTCACTTCCAGCAAAAACCTCAACAGGAACTCCACCAGCTAAATGAATAGCTTCTGGGTATGTTGTCCAGAACGGTGTTGGCATTAATACTTCATCACCTGGATCAAGCAGAGTTGCAAATGCTTGATAAACAGCTTGCTTGCCACCGTTAGTAACAACAACCTGAGCAGCAGTGATTTCAGTTCCTGAATCACGCTTGGTCTTCTCAGCAATAGCTTCACGAAGTTCAGGTAAACCAACAGCTGGTGTGTAACGGTGGTTCTTAGGATCTCTTGCAGCTAGAACAGCAGCTTCAACGAT
>WLIC01000057.1 GCA_009702405.1 Actinomycetota bacterium | reverse complement strand
GTTGTGAACAAAGTTGGTTTTGGAATCGTTGCAATCAAAGCTGTCAAGTAATAACTAATAGAAGGATTGGTCAAGCATCTTGCTTGGCCAATTTTTCTTTAACCTAGTATTTGATCTTCTGCTTCAGCGTCTTTATCGCGAGTGAGGAATTTAACTTTCTTAGGTGCTTGGCCTGCTCTTCTTCTGCGGTCTTGGTTGATGCTCCAAAAGACTGCGCCAAAAGCCATCAAAGCAAACAGGAGCCACTGGAGTGCATAGCTAAGGTGGTTACCGCTATTTAGTTCTGGTTTAGGCATCATCAAACCTTTAGCAGACTGCGGAGATTCTGAAACCAATCTTCCGTACGCTTGTTTATAAACGTTAGTTTCGCTAAGCCATTGACTTGCTGCTTGCAAATCAATGCTTGGCAGTTGTCCCTTGGGAGCAGTTCTATCTAGCTTTGGTTCAGCAGGGCGAAGTAATAAAACTATTTGTCTGTGAATCGAGTTTGTGATTGGAACATGATCAGGTGCATCTACAGCTGATCCTGTCGGTAACCAGCCTCGTTCAACCCAAATAACTGCACCGCCATCTGTTTCAAAAGCCATGAGTTGTAAAAAGCCAGGGTTACCCTCGTTAGGTCTATTACGAATCAGGAATTGATTATCGAGTAAGTAATGTCCAGTGAGCCTTACCTGACGGTATTCAAGCTCTTTGTTCCAGATAGTTTTAGGTCGTAAAAGTTCTTCAAGTGCGACTGGATCGGCGTCATAGTTCTGCTCAATAATTCTGTTTGTATTGCTAACTTCTTCTTGTCGCGCAAACTGCCACTGCGATAAATACCAGCAGGCGATACTGAAGACGACGGCTAAAGCTAGCCAAGTTAGCCACCTAGAAACAAAGTTATTTTTCATCAGGTGTTTCAGTCCTCCTGAATGCATCTGCAGAAATGCTAATAGTTGGAGCTTCTGCAGTTTTAGCTTTGCTTGAAACATTCCCTGGACCTTGAGCATTAGCTATCACTACTGCGAAATAAGGCAAAAAGACGGCACCAGCGACAAAAATCCAAGTCAACCAACCAAGTGGGACTGCCACGGCAAGGATGATACACACCACGCGAATAACCATGGCGATGGTGTATTTGATAAATCTCGATCGACGTTCAGCTTCAGGGGATGCCTGAATTGAGGTGACGGATTGTGTTTTAGCCAAGTTATGTCCTCTAGTTCCAAGCCCTATCTGCGCTCAGATATAGACTTGTGATGTTTATAAGTCCATTATCTGCTCTAACGAACACTAAGGCGAATTTAGAGATGACAACTCAACGAACTGTATTGGTAACTGGTGGAAACCGAGGCATCGGCAAGGCAATAGCTGAGGCTTTTGTTGCAGCTGGACATAAAGTTGCGGTGACTGTTAGAAGCGGTGAGGGACCTCAGGGGACTCTAAGCGTTAAAGCTGATGTCACCGATCCAGCATCTTTAGATGCAGCCTTTGCTGAGATTGAAGAAAAACTCGGCCCAGTTGAGATTCTGGTAGCCAATGCGGGTATTACTAGAGACACCTTGCTGATGAGAATGACTGATGAAGAGTTTGAAGAAGTACTAAACACGAACCTAACCGGTGCTTTCCGTGTGCTCAGAAGAGCAACCAAGGGCATGATTAAGGGCAAGTACGGCCGAGTTATCCTTATTGGTTCTGTTGTTGCACTGCTAGGCAGTGCCGGACAAGTTAACTACTCTGCAGCTAAAAGCGGTTTAGTCGGTATGGCTAGATCATTGACTAGAGAACTCGGTGGCAGGGGAATAACCGCTAACGTAGTGGCTCCTGGCTTTATCGACACTGACATGACTGCTGAACTAAGCGCTGAAATGCAGGATGAATACAAGAAAAAGATTCCAGCTGGCCGTTTTGCTGCACCTGAAGAAGTGGCAAAAGTAGTGCTTTTCCTAGCTAGCGATGACGCTGCATACATCTCAGGTGCTGTTATTCCTGTTGATGGCGGACTTGGTATGGGTCACTAACACCTAAAAACTGCTCCAAACTGGCAGAATACTTAGGGGGACCTAAATGAGCAAAAGAGAGACTAAAAACTAATGGGAATCCTCGAAGGTAAAAAACTTCTAATCACCGGTGTTCTAACAGAAGCTTCAATCGCTTTTACTGTTGCCAAGCTTGCCCAAGAGCAAGGTGCTGACATCGTTCTATCTTCATACGGAAGAATGCTTCCAATCACAGAGAAGATTGCTCTTCGCCTTCCTAAGCCTTGTGCTGTCATCGAGTTGGATGCAACTAGCGATGCAGATCTAGCAGCGCTACCAGCAAGAGTTCAGGAACACCTTCCTTATCTTGACGGCATTGTGCACGCAATTGCTTTCGCACCAGGCACCGCTCTTGGTGGAAACTTCCTTGAGACCGAGTGGCCTGATGTATCAACAGCTATTCAGGTATCTGCATACTCTTTGAAATCAATCACTATGGCAGCTAAGCCAATCCTTCGCGATGGTGCATCTATTGCAGGTCTGACTTTTGATGCCAGCGTTTCATGGCCGGTATACGACTGGATGGGCGTTGCTAAAGCTGCCTTCGAATCAACTTCACGTTACCTTGCTAGATACCTTGGTAGAGAGAACATTCGTGTGAACCTAATTTCTGCTGGGCCACTTAGAACTCCAGCCGGTAAGAGCATCCCAGGTTTCTCAACCATGGAAGATGTTTGGGTTGACAGAGCTCCAATGCATTGGGAACTAGCTGACACTGAGCCTGCTGCTCGTGGAATTGTTGCACTGCTAAGTGATTGGTTCCCTAAGACAACCGGTGAAATCATTCACGTTGATGGTGGATTACATTCAACTGGTCACTAAAGACCAAGTAACCCAATAACTTCTGTTAGGTCGTTCTTAGCAATAAGAACATCGGCAGCCTGTCTAACCCGTGGCTTTGCGTTGAATCCAATGCTTAATCCGGCGATGTCCATCATGTCTAGATCATTTGCACCATCGCCAACGGCAACTGTGTTGCGTAGCTCTAGATTAAGTTCTTTAGCCCATTGCGTAAGTGCGGTTGCTTTAGCTGGCTTATCGATGATGGAACCAGTTACTTGACCAGTTAGTTTGCCATCGATGATCTCAAGTTGGTTGGCTCGAAAGTAATCCAGGTTTAACTCTTTAGCCAAGGGCTCAAGCAACTGGGTGAAACCTCCAGAGACTGCCGCAACTTTGCCGCCAGCTAAGTGAATTGCAGCGATAAGCTCCTTGGCACCTTTAGTGATAGTTATCTTCTGCAAAGTGTCTTGGATAACTGATTCAGGTAACCCTGCGAGTTGGATTACGCGAGCCTTAAGGCTGCCAGTGAAATCCAGTTCACCGGCCATTGCTCTTTCGGTTACCTCAGCAACCTCAGCTCTTTTACCAGCACAGTCAGCCAGCAGCTCGATTACTTCATCTTCAATCAAAGTTGAGTCGACATCAAACACGACAAGCATGCGGCAGTGGCTAGTCGAGGTCATAAGGAAACTTTATTGCCTATTTAGGTATAGCCAGTCATGCAGAGCTCTTGAGTGTCATGACAGGCCTGCTTGCTAGATTCGCTTAGGCTAAAAATCTATGAAAGAAGTCCTTGCACTAGATAACGTCTCGCTGACCCGAGCCGGTAAAACCATTTTGGATGGGATTACCTGGAGTGTCCAAGAGAACGAACGTTGGGTAATTGTTGGACCTAACGGTGCAGGAAAAACCACCTTGCTAAAGATTGCCGCAGCTCAATTGCAGCCAAGTTCAGGAACGGCAAGAGTACTGGGAGAAACTCTAGGGGAGATCAACGTTTTCGATCTTCGAACCAGAGTCGGCTTTGCCTCAACTGCAATAGCAAATCGGATACCTAACTCAGAGACCGTTTTAGATGCAGTCATGACAGCCAGCTATGCCATCACTGGCAGATTCAAAGAGATGTATGACGATGTTGACGAACGTCGAGCCAGGCGAGTACTTACCGAGTGGCACCTGAGCGAATATGCTGACCGTGCCTTTGGAACACTCAGTGATGGCGAACGCAAGAGGACTCAAATAGCCAGAGCGGTAATGCCTGATCCAGAGTTACTACTCTTGGATGAACCCGTTGCCAGCTTGGACATAGGTTCTAGGGAAGCAACAATCAAGATTTTGGGTAGTTATGCCTCACATCCTGGAGCACCAGCGATCATTATGGTTACCCACCACCTAGAAGAAATCCCAGCTGGGTTCACCCATGCTTTAGTCCTAAACGAGGGCCGAATTACTGCTGCTGGGCCGATAAATTCCACCTTGACCACAGAAAAACTAAGCGAAGCCTATGGATTACCGCTTGAAGTTGTGCTTTTGGCGGGGAGATTTGCGGTCCGAGCCAAATAGGCTCTGGATTAGAGCCCTAGGCTCTGGTATAGTTTCTAACTGGTGCTAAGAACACCGAATCCCATTTTGAATTGAAAGATTTTCCTATGAAGGCTGACATCCACCCTAAGTACGAAGCGATTGTTTTCCGCGATCTAGCTTCAGGCGTTGCATTCTTGACACGTTCAACCGTGACAAGCACTAAGACCATTGAGTGGGAAGACGGAAACACATACCCAGTTTTCGATGTTGAAATCTCATCAGCATCACACCCGTTCTACACAGGTAAGCAGCGTATCCTCGACTCAGCTGGTCGTGTTGAGCGCTTCAACGCCCGTTACAAGAAGTTTGGTGCACAGAGCTAAATCTGCTCCTAAATGTAATGGACCCTCATTGTGGGGTCCATTCTTTTTTAAGCTAGTTCTTTGACTGGCCAACCGAATTGAGGTTTGTAGTCAGGCACATCTTGCTGACGCCACTTGGCATAGCTTGCCTCAATTTCATCAGCCCACTTAGCCTGCATGTCATGAAGCTCTTGAGCAGAGTCAGGGAACTTAACAACTGGCTTATCTTGACCTAAGAAATAACGAAGCATCGCCAATCCAACATGTCCTGCTGCTATCGCATCATCTTTTGCGGTGTGAGCGTTATCTAGTGATACTCCATAACGTTCAGCTGCAGCGATAAGTGTTCGCTTACCCTTGCGGTATTTATCAATGGTTTTATCAATCACAAGTGGATCGATTACAGTTCCAAAATTCAGAGCAGGAACTCCGTAGCGCAGTGCTTCGTAGTGCAAGATAGTGAAGTCATATGCTGCGTTGTATGCCAAAACTGGTATTCCTTCAACAAAGCACTGCTCAATGGCAGCCACAATCTC
>WLIC01000056.1 GCA_009702405.1 Actinomycetota bacterium | reverse complement strand
ATTCAATATTTGAGTCAGCAGAATAGGTTCATTGGAACTAATCAAAGTTCGATTAGTTGATTCGGTTAGCACTAGCCTTCCGAATCTCTGAGCAGCTTCACGGATCAGATAGTCAACCGGCTGGGGTAGTGGAGCATCAGATAACTTCGCAAGAAGTTCTCTAATGGATTTTTCCGTCAAACCAGTTTCCAGACCATAGGTAACACTGAGTGAGTTAATGCGATAAGTCGAGGCAACCCCGATTCGTTCAGTCTCAACAAATCTTCTGAGCTCTAATTCAGTTTCAGTAGGCAATGGTCCAACAGAGATAATGGTCAAATCTGCTTGCACGATAATTTTGTTTTGTGCTTTAGGTAGATGGGCTGACAGCAGGTTACCGGCCTTGTTCAGATCTCCCTCCATAAGAGGAGAGAACCAGCTGGAGATCTGATCACCGCTGGTAAGTCCAATAAGTTCAGCAAGAGAAATCAATCTGGTCATGTGTGATGTGATTCCATCATTTGCTAGTGGAAAAGTTTCCTTCATAGCAGTATTTAGATTTTGTGCTCCAGCTAGTTCAGCTGCTGAGTCTTCACCGAGTAGTAACCGCCAGGTGCTGGCTAGATGCAACCAGCGTTCTGTCGGGGAGCTTTTCAACCAAGTCAGGTAGTGCGACCCAACCCTCCAACGCTTATCCGATAACACCACCAGCGAAGACATTTGGGCTAACGCATAAAGCGATCTGGCATACTCAACACTTCTACCTAGGTGAGAAGCCAACCTTTTAAGTTCAGGTAAGCCAACTGCGCCTCTGCCAACTTCTTTGACATAGCGCTGCTCAAGTTCAATCACTAGTTCTGTTAGTGCTTGAACAGTTTCAAAAGCTCCAACCCCAGCTTGCGGGTCAACTAGAGCTGCATCACTTTGGCTAAGCGCTGATTTAGTTTCAATGGTTTGATTCAGAACACTCTTAGTGACCAAAGCTTTGAAAGTTGCGACTGCTGAATCTAGGGGAACAAAAGTTACCTTGCCGTTGACAGATTTCTTCTCGACTAAAAACAATGTCGCTAAGACTTCAAGACTCTGAGCATCGGCTTTGGTGGAGGAGTTATCCAAGAGATTGTTGAAGGCAATAATCTGCTTTCTGGTAAGACCTGCGATAGCACCAGAAACGTTCTGTGGTTTTAGTAAAGCGGTTGCAAAATCGAAGAAGTCTTTGAAAGCACCGGAAGGCATCAACCTGATTCCGATGACTCGAACTAGCTCTTCATCGCTTGATCTACTA
The DNA here is from genome assembly GCA_009702405.1 of Actinomycetota bacterium. The sequence continues at coordinate 4,012 of WLIC01000056.1, read as the reverse complement.
AGTGCCTTAGCAACTTGAAGGACTTCACTCATTAGTTACGTGAAGACTTTCTTTTCCTGAAACTAGAGACAATAAGCAGTCCAACAAGGGCTGCGAAACCAAAAGGAAGAGCCAACATAGGCACTAAACCAAGCCCCACTGGGATCCAAGCCCCATTGCTGAAAGCTGCTAGCAAGATAACCAGGATTGCCAATACAGATAGTGCAACGCTTGTAATAAAGACAAAAGCGAGGATTTTCTCAAGTAAAGGCAGGGTTGTTGCGGTTTCTGGAAGGTTTTCAGCTTTAGCTGAATTCGCTTTCTTGGTCATCCTTTTAGGATACTTGCAAAGCTAAAGTAAAATGAACCCTGCGGCAATGAAAGAGGTAGTTATGCCAACCGGACATGTAAAGTTCTTCGATAACGTCAAGGGCTTTGGTTTTGTGCAATCAGATGAAGGAACCGAAGCGTTCCTGCATGTGAGCAATCTGCCTGATGGGGTAACTGACGTCAAGCCTGGAACTCGTATCGAATACAGCATCGTTGACTCTAAGCGTGGAGCTCAGGTCATGACTATGCGTATCCTTGAGGTCCCTGAGAGCCTTGAGAAGAAGCAACGAGCTTCAACCCGTATGAAGAATGAAGATCTCGTCATCTTGGTTGAGGGGCTTATCTCAGCACTGGATAACATTCGCCCTGGTATCGAGCACGGTCGTCTTCCTGAAGGCGCAAGCGCTGAGAAGGTTGCTCGTTTACTTAGAACTCTTGCTGACCAGTTACATAACTAATGGCAAGAATCAAGAAACTTCCTAAATTCGTCAAGTTGATCAAACCTGAAAAGGTTGTCAAGGCGAAATTTGATGTGAAAGCTTTTGCTGAGGTTGCAGCTAAAGCCGCAGCTCTTCCAGATGAGCTAGGTCAATACAAAAACCACATCGAAGAAGGCGAAGGCATCACCACATACTTCTGGGAATCCAAGAAATTGGGTTACGGAGATTGGCGCTGGGCAGTAACCGTTTATCAACACGATCCTGCATCTGAACCTAGTTTGTGTGAAGTTGTAATGGTGCCAGGAGACGATGCACTTATCGCACCTAATTGGGTTCCTTGGGCTGAACGTCTAGCTGATTACCAAGCATTACAAATTGAACTTGAGAAACAGGCTGCTTTAGATGCTGCCGAGGCAGCAGTTGAAACAGACTCTGAAGAAGAGCTAGCGGTTGCCGACCTTGAAGAAGGCGAAGACGCCAAGAACTAGTCCAACCACGCAAGTGTATGGATACCAGATTTTATGGTCGCTAGTGATTTGGTTATAGAAAACCAAAATTAAAACTAAAGCTAAAGCAAAACCAATCATTCCAACTATCACTGCAATTCGAGCAGTTCCTTTAATTGGCTCAGGGTCTGGTTTTCTTTCAGAGTCTTTAGCAATCCAGCGCATAAGAAAAACCTAACCTAGGTTAGCAACCACGTAATCGATTGCCTGAGTAAGTTTTTGAACGTCGCTTAGTTCTGTTGCTGTAAAGGTTGCAACTCTTAGCTGGTTTCTACCCAGCTTGCGATAAGGCTCAGTGTCAACAATTCCGTTAGCTCTAAGGATCTTGGCTACCTCTGCCGCATCAACGCTCTCATCGAAGTCAATCGTTGTGACAACCTGTGATCTGTGCTCAGGGTTAGTCACAAAAGGAGTCGCATAACTACTGTTATCTGCCCAGTCATAAATGTGCCCAGAAGCTGCCTTAGTTCTCTGATCGGCCCACTGCAAACCACCGTTAGCGTTCATCCAGTCAATCTGTTCAGCTAAAAAGAACAGCGTTGAAATAGCAGGAGTGTTCAGAGTCTGGTTCAACCTTGAGTTATCGATAGCAGTCTTTAGCGATAAGAACTCAGGGATGTATCGCTCGCTAGCTGCGATACGTTCTGCTCTTTCAATAGCTGCCGGTGACATCAGTGCAAACCACAGACCACCGTCGGATGCAAAGTTCTTTTGGGGGGCAAAGTAATAGACATCTGTTTCATGAGCATCAAAATCAATACCGCCAGCAGCGCTAGTTGCATCGGTTAGAAACAGTGCATCCTTATCTGCGCCATGAACTCTTTTGACCGGCGCAACAACACCGGTAGAGGTTTCATTTTGTGGATAGGCGTAACTTGAGATACCCGCTTCAGCTTTAAGTTCTAACCGTGAGCCAACTTCACCTTGAATAACAGTTGGTTTTTCCAACCATGGGGCAGAGAGCGCTGTTGCAAACTTGGCACCAAATTCACCATGGACCAGTAACTGTGATTTACCTTCAGCCAGGCTGAAAGATGCAACATCCCAAAAAGCAGTTGAGCCACCGTTACCTAAAACAATCTCATAGCCGTGTGGGTTATGGAACAGATCCATTAGTCCCTCTTGAACACGCTTGACTAGGCTCTTCACGGGAGCTTGACGGTGCGAGGTTCCCATCAGCTCTGCTCCAGCAACTGCGAAGGCTGCTATCTGAGCTGGTCTTACCTTGGAAGGTCCGCAACCAAAGCGGCCATCTTCGGGAAGTAAGTCTTGGGGAATTTTGATCTCTACCATTGTGAAAGTTTAGCCGAGCAAATGGGGGAGAAGATTTAGGCTTAGAGTGTGACCGACCTTATTGATACCACCGAGATGTATCTTCGAACCATTTTGGAACTCGAAGAAGAAGGTCACGTTCCTATGCGGGCTCGAATCTCTGAGCGCTTAGACCATTCAGGTCCAACTGTTTCTGAGACGGTAGCCAGAATGGAAAAGAACGGTCTTGTCATTGTCAGTGGCGATCGCCATTTGGAGCTTACCGATGAGGGCAGAAAACTAGCCATCGAGGTTATGCGTAAGCACAGACTGGCTGAACTGCTGCTAGCTAACATCATTGGACTGGATTGGCATCTGGTTCATGAGGAAGCTTGTCGCTGGGAGCACGTGATGAGCGAACAGGTTGAACGTAAGATTCTGGAACTTGTCGCTGATGTTGAGAAATCTCCTTTCGGTAATCCAATTCCAGGTTTAGAGCATTTAGGCAGGGGAGAATCGACTGCCCTGCATGAAGAAGTAACTCCGCTTATCGAGCTTTTAGATCAAAAGGTCATTGTGAAGCGAATAGCTGAACCACTTCAGGTGTATTCAGATGCTTTGGCTCATCTGCAAGCAGCTCAGGTAATTCCTGGGGCGGTTGTCACAGCCAAATCTGCTGGCGATAGGGTCTTAGTCAGCTCAGCAGACGGGCAACACTCGGTAAGCCTCACCGCCTTTGATGTTGCTCATATCTTTGTAATTCCCGCCTAAACACTGAGAATTAGCCCTATTTAGGCCTTATAAGCCTGGATAAGAAAAACCTTTCCCAGCCTTTCGGGGTAAAATCATAGAACCTCAATAAGCCAACCCAAATTGAGGTGCGAGCCCGCACTAGATCCTTTAGCCTGCGGTGTGGGCAACAGATGTAAAGTTTCGCAACAGGGTCGGACACTTATCCGATGATGTTCTAGGAGGACAAGTTTTGAAGGAAAAGCCTTCGGGTAGACGCCGCGCAGAGGTCGAGATCAATATTCTCGAGTCCTTTGAGCTACGCAGTCGTCGCTCGATTCGAGAGAGCGAACGCAAGCGCCAAACGCGCCATGCTAAACGCGCCGAAAAAAGGGCAGCCAAACTTGATCGCAAACACTTTGCAGCTAATCCACCAAGTAACCCAATAACAGCTATCGGTGTTGTTGCAGCTATTCCTAAGATCAGATTCCGCAAGAAAGAGTCTGTCCGCACAACTGTTGTCATGGCCGTCATTGCCGGTGTTACCGCAACTGTTGCTTTGCCTGCCTACGCTTATGGACCAGCGGTTACTGCTGTGTCAGGTTTCACCCAGAGTGGAATTGCTGAAGGCGGTGATGCCCAGAGCATCAGCCTTCTTCGTGAAACTGCTTTGAACTTTGAACGTGGTTCATACGGCATGATGTCTGCTTCAGAAATTGAACGTATGACCAACAGAAATAACTATCTAGGTTATAAAGGTCTAACTGCCATCGATTT
>WLIC01000055.1 GCA_009702405.1 Actinomycetota bacterium | reverse complement strand
TCTCACCGGACCTATTGTTGACGGTGACATCCCAGTTCTTCCAGGTAACCACCCTTACCGAATCTCACCTTCACTAATTCTTGAAGCTGAAAAACTTGCTGCTGATCTTTGGGGAGCAGACCTCTGCAGATTTGGTGTGAACGGTTCATCAGGCTCAAACCACGCAGCTGTTATGGCAGTTGCAGGTCCTGGCGATAAAGTAATCGTCTCTCGAACACTGCATAAATCAGTTCTAGTTGGAATGGTTTATGCAGGAGTAACACCAGTTTGGGTTAGACCTGAAATCAACCCAGCAACAGGATTACCTGAATACTTACCTTCAACCAGACTCAAAGAAACTATCGAAGCTCACCCAGACGCTAAAGCAGTTCTAATTGGTGAACCTTCATATGTTGGCACCATGTCTAACATTCCAAGACTTGCTAAAGTCTGTCACGATGCAGGCATCCCTCTAGTTGTTGATGCAGCTTGGGCTGCTCACTATGGTTTCCACCCAGAACTACCAGAACATCCACTGGCAGAAGGTGCAGATATCGTTGTCACCTCAGCACACAAAACCTTACCTGCTTGGTCACAAGCAAGCTTTGTTCTAGTCAGAGAAGGCCTTGTTGATCTAAAGAGATTCAACAAAGCATTTGACTCAACTCAAACAACTTCAATGTCAGGAAGAATCCTTGCATCCATCGATGCATCTCGTGCTCTTCTGCAAAAGCATGGCTATGACCTGATTGACCCAATCATCGATGCAACAGAAAAAGGCAGAGCAACTCTTGTTGCCAATGGCATCGATGTCATCGATGGTGAATACATCGACCCACTAAAACTAGTAATCCTTCTTCCAAACACCGGAGCAGATGGCAACCTAGTGGAAAAAGATTTGCTTGATGCAAACATCGATGTTGAGATGGCTAACAGAGACCTAATCATTCCAATGATTACCTTTGCTGACACCCATGAACTCATTGATGATCTGATCAGCAGAATAATTGCATCGGTCAATAAACACAGGGGAGAGCCAAGACCTATAGCAACAGCAGCTGCTTTCTCAATCATTCCTGAAGTTGTGGTTAGCCCTAGAGATGCCTTCTTCTCTAAACAAGAGGTAGTGAAAGCTCAAGACGCTGTTGGTAGAGTTTCAGCAGAGATGATCTGCCCTTACCCACCAGGTGTTCCAGTGCTATCGCCAGGTGAGCGAATCACTCAAGAAGCTTTAGATGCTTTGTTTGAAGCAAGAGATAGCGGAGTGAGAATCGCTTTTGCAGCAGATAGAACTCTAGAGACTTTTGTAGTTCTACCAGAGTAGCTATGCGTCGTAAATGTATTTTCGATGGCCAACTTCAATAATCAATATTGTTCTTTCAGTTTCGAATAATTCGATGATTACCCGGTAGTCCTGAACACGCAGACTTAGTTGTCCAGATCTATTGTTTTTTAGGGGCTTTAGCAATCCGATTGGTTGTTCGCTTTGGCTCAGCCACTGCAGCTTTTTTAGGATCCTTTGCATTACTGGGTTGTCTAGCTTTCTTAGTTGGCTGTCCGCGCTCTGGGTCCATTCCAATATCCATTCGGGTGAGTCCAACATGTTCTAGGACCTCATCCATCGAATATGTCTTAAAGCCACGACGGCCTGATCGAATAGCTGCACGTATCTCCTCGAGTTCGCGTTGTTCTTCCTCGAGTGCGTCTACGCCACGTTCAACTAGTTGACGAATGAAGTAAGACTTAGTGCGCCCGCTACGCTCAGAGAGTTTGTCGATTCGGTCGCGAAGTTCTTGGGGAAGCCTGATTGTTACCATGGCCATAAGTATCTCCTGTCTTACTTGTCTTACATGTAAGACTAAATGAGATTGTGGATAAGCTCAAGAACTATTGCTTGTAGTCTTTGCCGCGATACTGAATTCGTTGAATTTCTATTTGGGCACTCGCGTTGTGAATTGTGAAGACAATACGAATCTTTCCAACCTTTGTGCTTAACGAACCCTTGAGGTTCCCCTCAAGCCACTTGGCAATATCTAGTGGATTTGGAGTGTGTCCGAGTTGATCAATTCTTCTTATTACTCGACTTCTTTGTACCGGATCGAGATTCTTTAGATCTCTTGTTGATTTTCGCGTTAGAACGATCTGCCAACTCTTGTTCACGTAATTCAGCTTTCACTTGCTCCCAGGGGATGGTCTGTCGATCCTCTGGAGGGCCTTCAAGTAGCTCTTTTATCGCCAATTCACCAAGCACCTGATCTTCCATGTCCTCGATTGACTGGGCAATCATTTTCTTAACAAAGTGAGACTTCGTGCGACCGCTGCGCTGGGCAAGCCAGTCAAGGCGTTCGTTCAATTCGTCACTCAATCTAAGGGTCAACATGGCCATAATTCTCTCCTGTATTACATGTAATACACATAACAATAATTGAGATTGTGGATAAGTTCAATGAGTTTTTGGGAACTAACAACTCCATAACTCAACTGACCCTAAGGAGAGAAAACAATTCGGGAATAAACCAGATCCTCTGCTGGTTGATACAGACAGAAATGTCAGTGGTGGGGGCTAGCCTGATAGACCGAAACCTATAAGAGCAGGAGTTTCACATGAGTAAAAATGCAAAGAAGTTCCAAAAGCGTCAAGCAGGCAAGCACAACCAAAGATGTTCAGCTACTCCAGACAAGGTTCGTTACCGTGACATTGAGCAGGCTAAGGACGCTTTGTTCCATTTCAAGCGCAATGCCAAGGAGCAGAAAGCTGCTACCGGCTCTACTACCTATAACCAGAAGCGTCCTTATGAGTGCAACGCTTGCAAGGGCTATCACACAACCTCGCAAGAGCTAGGTCGAGTAAAGAACGAAGTAGTCAGAGAAAAAGAGCTCACAATTGCAGATCTAATTCTTTCTGCATAACGGGAATAAATCTAAAGAATTACCGGTACCTACTACCAAACCCAACTTTTAGGAGAACAGCCATAACCGACCAATCCCAACCTCGCATTGTTAGAGATCAAAACGGCAACCCACTGCCTATTGCAGACTTCTACTATTTAGTAGCCCTTGATTCAGAGGGAAACCTGGCAAGTAAGGGAACTGTTCCAGCTGATCGCATTCAAAGAGCTATTAGGTTGTTCACGGATGAAGGTTGGGAACTAACAATTACACCGGTACAGGCTGAAGAAACATAACGTTTAGCTGCAGTGATATTCCAAAGAGCGAATATTAAAAATTAATATTTTCAACCACGGCGTGTTCGCATTAAATGTCAGTGGTCTGTATCAAGATACATCTCTAACTAAAAATTCCAAACCCCGCAGACAAGTGGCCTTGTCAGAACCTTGGAGCACAAATGATCCCAGAATGGCATGCAGAAGAGAGCGATCTTTTGAATGAATTCAATGACCCAAACACATCTTGGGTAAGAAAAGTAAACATCCTTTACTCACTTGCTTATCAGGCAAGCGCTAAAAACGATCACGACACTGAACTGATTTATCTTGAATCAGCTCGTGAGATCTGTATCGAACACAACCTAGTAACTGAAGGTATCGACGTCAGAATCACAATGGCGAAGGTTCTTGAGAATCACTTCGAAAGACACCAGTATGCTCTGGATATTGCTAACGAAGCAGAAGCCCTGCTACCTCAGTTCACCCTTGATGCTGAGGAGAACCTTAACAAGGCGAACGTCGCTCACATCAAGAACAAGATCCTGATGAGCCTTGAGCGTTACCACGAAGCCTTCTACCAAGCTAAAACCTACGCAGAGATCTCTCTTCAGGTCGGTAGCGAGCCAGGCATGGCCTACGGCTATGAGATGGCTGCAGAGTGCCTAGTTGAGGTTGAAGACTTCCCTGAGGCTGCTAAATACGCAAACCTAGCTAGAGACATCTACTTCGAGAACGAGCGTCCAACAGACGTTTGTGACTGTGATCGCCTAGTCGCTAGAGCAATGATTGGGCAGGGCCTTTACCGTCAAGCAGTGAAACTGCTCCGTGAAGTTAGAGCTGCTGAACAGCTACTAAAGCAGAAATCAAACCTTTCCACCAAGATTTACCTGGCTATTGCCTACGGTCACATTGGTGAGATTGATCGTGCTCAAAAGCTATTCAAGCGCTTGATGAAGGAAGCTTTCCACTCGTGGGATTCCAACTACAAGCTAGGTCTTATTGCAGCTGAAGCATACTCAAACCTGCTAAACGCCCAAGGGGACACACAGGCAGCTAAGGTGTTGTGGGATCAGGTTCAAGCTGTGAAAGACCGCCTACCTTCCCCTAACCACTCTAAAGACCTAGCTCACATGCAAGAAGTAGATGAGCTAATCAAGAAGAAGCAACCGGAGATGGCTCTAATGTCTGCCGGTGAATTCATGGTTGCCAAGAGCGAGCAGGGAGATATTTCAGGTTACTGGAAGGGCGTCTATGCAACTTTTCGTTGTCACCGTGAACTCAACGATGCAGAAGCTATTGCAACTCTTTGGGATTCAATCTCACATGCAGCACTTGAATACCAGGATGACATTGTCATCCAGGTAAAGAACATTGCTAGCCATGCTCTCTATGTGATGGATCGTGTTGAAGAAGCTTTCCAACTAAATGAAGAAGTTCTAAATGATTACCGTTTAGGACAGAACCTTCAGGAGAAGGCTTACGCTCACGAAAACAAAGCACGCTTCCTAAAGGCTCAAAAGAAGAGAAGTTCAAAATGGATTGATCTTGCTATTGAAGAAAACCTAGAAGCAGGTAACATAGAGCGTGCACTAAAGCTTTCAAGATTTCGCAGAGGCGGAAACGACAAAGGAAATCCTGAAAGCTACAAGTAACAAATACAACTAAATACATCTGTTCAAGTTCGTAAGAACTTAAGAAGAGTGCAACCTGCCGCCCATCGGCAAGGTGCCAAAGAAGTAACAACGGAACAGGCCTAGACAACCGTCTAGGCAACTAATGGTGGGGCGTAAATGCCCCGATAGATCAAGCCAAAAGCTTGAAGAAAGGGGCATTTCTAATGTCCAAAGAAAACAAGAACATCTGCTACAGCTACGCTGGTGGACACCACTTCCACTACATAGCAATCAACAGAGCTAGTAACCCTAGAGTCCCAGCACAAGTAAGAGTGCTAGGAGAAGCCTTCCAAGTCACTGTTGAAGGAGTAACCAGCTTCTGGTTTACACACAACCCTCAACGACTACTAATTGCTCTTGCTGGAGCAAAACCAGAAAACATTGAAGCCACCCAAGGTAGAACCTGGCTCTTTGTCAAAGGCGACTACTCAACTGACTGCTTCAACATGACAAACGAACCACTAACCCCCTGTGTTAGAGAACTATTACAACCAGACATGAAAGAGAGCAACCGAATAGTTAAGGAGCGAGAAGTAAAAGCCAAGAAGAACAACAACTAAATAACCAAATGTTGAGAAGCGAAAGCTT
>WLIC01000054.1 GCA_009702405.1 Actinomycetota bacterium | reverse complement strand
CTGGTCTATGTATCCTTGGTGGTGGAACTGAGTGGGGCGGCATGTCTGTTTACTCAGCTCTAGGTATGCAGCCATACCGCATGAAGTCTGGAAAAGTTGACACCACATTGTCAAAGCCAGGTAAGGCAGCTGCTTCAGGTGACCCTATCAACGCTAACTTCGTGAACAACCTAAAGACTTACGTCTTGACTCCTGATGGCGCTAACTGGAAGAGCAACGGATTCTACTCACCTTGGAACACCGCTGGTGTTGACTGTGAGCCTGACTTCAAGGCTGGAAAGATTCCTTACGCAATCCTTGGAAACTGGCAGCCTGACTTGCTTTCATCAGCAATCGTTGCTACAGCTCAGCCAGTTCCTGGTATCACTGCAGGAACCTACGGAAACGCATTTGGATCAGTTTCAGGTGCTCTTCTAACCTCTTTCGCTTCTAGCAAGGGTAACCTAGCTGCTGCGAAGTCATTGTTGAACTACTTTGGTTCACGTGCGGGTCAGAGAGACTACCAGAAGATCGAAAAGCGTCCTCACGCAAACGCTAAGGCATCTAAGTTCGGTAACTCATTCCAGAAGGCATTCGCTAATGCTGCTGGTTTGGCATCGATCCCTCAGATTGGTAGCTACCTAGATGGCACCGGAGGAAACTCATGGTGGTCACTAGCAGGTAACTACTGGTACAGAGTTGCTATCAATGGTGAAAACCTAACCACAACAACTACTAACCTCAGTGCTTTGCTGAAGGCTAACGTTGTAGCGGGAAGCAAATAATAGATAGCTAAAGTTATCTCACGAGTGATTGGTGGGGAGTGAAAAACTCCCCACCAATTCTTGTGAGGGCTTCATTTAACAAAACGCAAGTCCGCCTAAAATTTCTTTAAGGCAATAATCAGGAGCAGTAGTTGAGAATTTTCAAAGGCAACATTTACGCGGTAATCGCGAAACTTATTTTCGTGACTTTAGCAATGTCGGTTCTTGGCTACCTAATGTTGTCCGCTTTTGGTACTGGGGACACCAACATCGCGATCTTCCTAGCTGTTTGTATTCTGATGGTTGCTTTTGCATACCTGACAAACATCTCAATCCCGCTTAAGTTTTTTGCACCAGGAATTATGTTCCTGATTGCATTCGTTATAGTCCCAATGGTCTTTACTCTGTCAATGTCTGTGTTCAAGTACCAGACCGGCAACATGCTCTCTAAGGAGCAGGCTATCTCCACTATTGATGAACAGGGTGTGATTTCTGACCAGGATGGAACCGCATACGACGTTGTGCTGGGACACTTCGGCAAGAAACCAACTGACATTGCAATTTTGGGTAGCGAAGAAAAGCAGGTCGAAGGCGCAGCCCCTGGCGTTACAGCAAAATTCGACACAGTGCTTGGTTACCTCGGCGGGGATAAAGCTAATCTTGCAGTCTTGTCAACTGACACTTGGGGTGATAGCCAGTACGCATTCTTCCTAGCAACCCCAACAACTTTCACACCACTAACTGAGGCTGATGTAACACTTGAAGAAGTCAACTACACAGCCATTGCAACCGAAGGTTTCACTCGCTTTACGAAGGATGAAATTTCTTCAATGATCGAGACCATTCCTTCTCTCAGATTCAAGTATGAAACCAGATACTTCTTGAAGCTAGGCGCACCGATCAAAGGTTTCTTTGAAGGTTCCGTAAACCAGAGCATGTCTGTTTACACATACTTCATTTCAACTGAAGACAAATTCAGAATTGTTCCTGAAGCTGATGTTGAAAAAGATGGCAGCGGAATGGCCATTAAGGCCAAGAACTTTACTAAATTCACTAGCTCTCAAATTGCTCAATACTCTGAAGAAATTGGAAAAGTGCATCTGGCATACAAGAAGCCAGCGCCTTACTTCATAGGTATCGAAACTTTGCCTAGCCCAGGAACTAGCTTCGCTTACTCAGTGGTTCAGATAAAGAACATTCAGTATGACAAGAAGAAAGATACTTTTACAAACGTAGTAACCGGCGCCGTCTACACAGATGATGGCAGAGGTAACTATCGCAACGGCACAAAGGCTAAAGATTACCTAGAGCCAGGTTGGCGTCAGGGTGTTTGGTTTGAGAACTTCACAAGCCTGTTCAGTGAACCGCGCATCCGCGAACCTTTGATCCAAGTGTTCATCTGGACCATCGCTTTTGCGTTCCTGACAGTGATTTCACAGTTCGCATTAGGTTTATTGGTTGCAGTTGCAATGGATAAGAAGATTAGAGGGCGCGGCGTTTACCGTTCGCTAATGATTTTGCCTTATGCCATGCCCTCAATTATGTCGATTTTGATTTGGGGTGGAATGCTAGATGATAACGGAGCCATCAACGGAATATTGAACCTCGATGTTAACTGGTTGCATGATCCTTGGATGGCAAAGTTCTCTGTTCTGTTGGTAAACCTTTGGCTTGGTTTCCCATATTTCTACTTGATCGCAGCAGGTTCATTGCAAGCTATTCCAAAGGAACTTGCCGAATCGGCTTCTATCGATGGAGCTAACCCAAGACAAATCTTCCGTCTAATCACTTTGCCGTTGTTGTTGAGAATGCTTACTCCGTTGCTTGTTGCATCGTTTGCTTTCAACTTCAACAACTTCAACATTATTTATCTGTTGACTGGTGGTGGGCCATCATTCGAATTCGGTAGCGTCGCAGGAGCTACGGATATCTTGATTAGCTACACATACAAGTTGGCTTTCGATACAACAATTCAGAATTACGGTTTGGCTAGCGCCATCTCGGTTGTAATCTTCCTCATCGTCGCAGGTATGTCGATGTATGGAATTAGAAAATCTAAAGTATTGGATGACTTCGCATGATATTTTTCCGTTGGTTTCAGCAAAACTCTTGGCGTCACCTGGTTGGTTTATTAGGTACGATTTTCGCGGTATTCCCGTTATACCTAGTAGTGCTTGCCTCGTTCAGCCCTAGCCAGTCTTTGCAGTCGACATCATTCATCCCTAAAGCATTCGTCTTGGATAACTTCACCATGCTGTTCACAGATCCGACAGTTCCTTTCCTAACGTGGATGAAGAACTCAGCAATCATTGCTGGTGCGGTTTCGTTGCTATCAGTTTTCATTGGTGCATCATCGGCATTCGCGTTTAGCCGTCTTCGCTTCAAAGGTAAGCGCGTCGGCTTGCAGGCGCTTTTGCTAGTTCAGATGTTCCCTTCAGTGCTTGCTCTAAGTGCGATTTACGTAATCATGGAGCGCGTATTTGTGTTTGCACCTGAATGGGGTCTAGGAACTCTTGGTGGTCTAGTCCTGGTTTACCTAGGTGGATCTATGGGTGTGAACATCTGGTTGATGAAGGGTTTCGTTGACTCGATTCCACTTGAACTAGATGAAGCGGCCAAGGTTGACGGTGCATCAGCTATGCAGACTTACTGGCAGATCTTCGTGCCTCTTGCTATGCCTATTTTGTCTGTTGTGACTTTGCTTTCATTTATTGGTTTGTTCAACGAATTCGTTTTAGCTCGTATGTTCCTTCCAGAAACTGAAGACCGCACTATTGCTGTTGGTCTTCAGGGCTTCATCGGTGGTCAATACAGTGCTAACTGGGGTCCTTTCGCAGCCGGTTCATTACTAGCTTCAGTTCCGATCATCATCGTGTTCATGACGCTTCAGCGTTACATCATCGGTGGTCTAACTGCTGGTTCGGTTAAGGGCTAATAAGCCTTTAGTTATGGTTAGCAAACTAGATAGCGTTCCACATGCTCTATGGCCTCATCACGATGGCTCAGCGCTTTATGTTGCGAACCAGAAACCTCAGTTACTTGAGAAGGTAAAGCTTCGTATCCGTATTCACAATGCTTTTGGCAAAGTTAAGTCTGTTCGGGTTCGCTTCAGTGAATCAGGCGAAGCTTTCCCAACTCCGCCAGCTAAGTTACTTTCAACTAAAGATGGCTGGTCTTGGTTTGAAGCGGTTATCACCATGCATAACCCATACATGAACTATCGCTGGTTTATTGAATTTACAGATGGTTCTAGTTACTGGTTGAATGCCAGAGGTATTTCTGTTTTAGAACAGCCTGACGTTGAAGATTTTAGAATCAACACTTTCTCTTCTGCTCCTGACTGGGGTAAGAGTGCTGTGATGTATCAGATTTTCCCTGATCGTTTCGGGAGATCTGCACAAGCTGATAAACACAAGACACCTAGCTGGGCAATACCAAAAGCATGGGGCGACAAGGTAACTCCATCAGGACCTGGAACCAGTGAACAGTTCTTTGGTGGTGATATCTATGGCATTACAGAGCACTTAGATCACCTAAAGGCTCTTGGTGTTACCTTGATTTATCTGACTCCGGTATTCCCTGCTCGTTCTAATCACAGATACGACGCAAGTAGTTTTGATGAAGTTGATCCATTACTAGGTGGCGATAAAGCCCTTATTGAGCTAGTTGAAGCTGCTCACAAAAAAGGTTTGAAGGTTATCGGGGATCTGACTAGCAATCACTCTGGAAATGCTCATGAATGGTTTAAAGCTTCTTATAAGAAGCCAGGAGCTAAAGAGTCAGAGTTTTATTACTTCAGTAATAAGAACAAAGATTACGATGCTTGGTTTGGTGTTCCATCTCTTCCTAAGTTCAACTGGAACTCAACAGAGCTGAGAAAAAGATTTATCTCAGGACCTAAGTCAATTGTTGCTAGATGGATTAAGAAGCCATTCAATATGGATGGTTGGCGTATTGACGTATCGAACATGACTGGCCGTATTCGTGAAGAAGACATGTATATGGAATTACAGGTCCTGATTCGTGAATCAATGCAGAAGATAAACCCAAACACAATTTTGCTCGGTGAATACACCGGTGATGCTGCCTACCAAATCCAAGGTGAGGGTTGGCATGGCGCGATGACCTATTACAACTTCACTAAGCCGGTTTGGCGTTGGTTCTATAACACCCAGGTTAAAGCCGAAGCTGGTTTCCTAGGTATAGGTAGAACCAAGATCTCAGGTTTTGAAATGGTGAAACAGCATTTAGATTTTGCAGCTGGTTTCCCGTGGCATGTTCGATTACACAACATGAATCCTTTGGACACACACGACATCCCTAGATTTAAGTCATTCACTATTCCAGGAGCTCAACGAGTTGCCGCTGGCATGCAGTTCACTTTCCCTGGCATGCCAGTGATTTGGGCTGGAGATGAATTTGGTCTTGATGGTGGTAACGGTGAAGAATCGAGAACTCCTATTCCTTGGAATAATGAGCGACCAAACGATCGCACCATGTTGGTAAATTACAAGGCTTTCGCAAAGATTCGTAAAGAAAACAGTGCTTTGCATGATGGCTCTATGCGCTTTGTTTATGTCTCAGATGAAACCATTGCCTATGTTCGTGAGAACAAGAAACAGAGCATTTTGGTCGTTGCTTCAAGAGGTTCAAACACCAATGCGAGCATCCCGCTAGATGCTGT
>WLIC01000053.1 GCA_009702405.1 Actinomycetota bacterium | reverse complement strand
GACCTAAGGTCATTGGAACTGCATCTTGTAATTGAGTTCTACCCATCTTGATTAGGTCTTTGAACTCAACAGCTTTCTTTGTGTATGAAGTTCTCAAATGCTCCATAGCTTTAATTAGTTCTCTGATCTCAAGAATCAAGGCAACCTTTAATGCAGTTGGATAAACGTCATTAGTTGACTGAGACATGTTCACATGGTTTAGTGGATGAATCTTTTCGTAGTCACCTTTTTCAAAACCAGCTAGCTCTAAGGCTCTGTTAGCAATAACTTCATTGGCATTCATGTTGGTGCTAGTTCCAGCACCACCCTGGATGGCATCAACAATAAATTCTTTATCGAACTTGCCAGCTGCCACTTCATGACAAGCAGCAATGATTGCAGCTGCAATCTGTTCGTCTAATTCACCAACTTCTAAGTTGGCTTTAGCAGTTGCCTCTTTGACGATGGCTAACGCTTTGATAAGGGATCTGTAGTGTCCAATAGGAACACCGGAGATAGGGAAATTCTCGGCTGCTCTTGCTGTGTGCACCCCCCAGTAAGCACTGGTAGGTATCTCGTAGTTACCGAGCAGGTCATGTTCTAGCCTCATTGCTGACATGGTTTTAGTCTGCCACGAAATCGTTAGTTTCCTAACCAAAACAAAAGAGCCCAGACCAAAAAGTCTGGGCTCTTCTGATTAGTACTAGTTAGGAAAGGATGTCGTCACTCATCTTTGATTCGTCATTCTTGTTGATCATGCCCCAAACAACACCAATAACCAGTGCTGCGAATGGAAGCAAGGCAAGGGTCCAACCCAATGGAGTCATTGACCAGGCGTTTCCTGATTCTTCAGGAGATGGAGCAAGGCCTGACAGTAGGTTGAAACGAGACATCAGCAAGTATTCGCCAACACCTAGTAGCGCCAATGAAACAAGAGGTGCCACCAGAGCTTTGAACCAGTGTGTGCCTGGGTTCTGCATGAAGAAGCGAATAACAGCAGCGCTCACCAAGAACTCAACAAGCATGATGGCAATAGCTGTAATAGCACTCATCCAGAAGAACAAGTTCAAGATTGGATCTAGGTTCTGAATAGCGAACAACAAGATAACTAGAGCCGCAAGAATCGAAGTTACGATCACACCACCCTGAGGAGCGCCAGAGGCGTTTGTCTTACCCAATGACTTAGGAAGCACACCTGCGCGACCTAGAGCAAACACGTAACGTGAGTTAGCGTTCTGGAAAGCCAAGAGACCTGCGAATAGTGATGAAACTACAAGCCATTCCATAATCACAACTAGCCAGTGACCTACGTTGGTCTCAACTAGAGCGAACAGAACAGCAGCTGGGTTCAAACCACCTTCAGAGATGGTTGCAACTTGGTCAACGACAGTTGACGAGCCCAGGCCAGTCACCATAGCGAATGAAACGATTGTGAATAGCAATGTGATAATTCCAACTGCAAGATATGTAGCTCTTGGAACTGAACGCTTAGGGTCTTTAGACTCTTCACCGTAAATAGCGGTAGCTTCAAATCCAATGTATGAGGCTAGTGCGAAAGCGATAGCAATACCTGCTCCACCAGCGAATCCACCAACGAAAATGTTCTCTGGTGAGAATGACGCAACAAAGTTCATTTCGCCTGCGTGGTTGATCAAGATTGCCACACCTGCGATTAGAAGTGAAAGAACTTCAAGAATCATTAGAGCACCTAGCACCTTGGCACCAACATCAACACTTAGTAGTGAGAGTGCTGTAACAACTACCCAGGCGATTGCACACCAGATGTACCAAGGCATGTCGATTCCAATAGCAGCCATTTGGCCTGCAAGTATTCCACCGAAGAAGCCGTAGATCGCTAACTGAATGGTTACGTAACCAACGATAGAAACAAGAGCAGAACCAATACCTGCATTCTTACCTAGACCTCTACCAACGTAAGCAAAGAAAGCACCAGCGTTAGTTACCTTGCTGGTCATCGCGGTGAAACCTACGCTGAACAAAATCAAAGTTAGACCGACCAAGAGATATGCTCCTGGGGCTGCTGCGCCGTTACCGGCAAGGATGGCAACTGGAACAGCTCCAGTCATACCAACTAGTGGAGCAGATGCTGCCACCACAAAAAATACAATTCCGAGAACACCAAGACGGTTCTTCCGTAATGAGTTGTCGTTAGTTTCCTTAGACATTATTAGATCTCCTAGTCGAGTCAAGGAATCGTTCGGGTATGAACGACCTCTTACTAGATTGGTGCAGATTTGCTAACTATTTTTGATTAAAGGCCTTAAATAACGGGAAGGTTAGTTAATCGTTATCTGCACGACACTATTGCTTCATTTGGATACAAATGGTTAGTAATCTAGGTTTCATGACTGAATTACATGGATTTATGGCCCCTAAGACCCCAACTGGTAAAAGCGCAATCATCCCCGATATGCCTTGGTTCTATTCAGGCACACTGCTAACCGTTGAGTATCTGACCGATGAAGCTAACGTTCGTGCCATCTTGCCAGCAGAACTAGAACTAGCTGATGAGCACCCAGGTGCAGTTGCTCTTATCTGGGCCGACTGGCAGTCATGTTCCACCGGTGGAGCTGAATTACTAGATCCTGTTAGATCGCAATACCTTGAAGCATTCGTAGTGGTTAGATGCAAATACCAAGGTAAAACCTATTCACGTTGTGTTGCTATCTGGGTAACTAAAGACTTCGCTATTGCTCGTGGTTGGTTCCAGGGTTACCCAAAGAAGCTTGGCACTGTTGCTGTTACCAGAATCTTCAACCACGGTAAAGCAACTCCAAAGCTAGAAGCAGGAGCAAAGCTAGGTGCTTCTCTTGCGGCATATGATCACAGACTTGCTTCTGCTGTTGTTACTTTGAGAAAGCCTGCTGACTCTAATGGTTTTGTAAATGGTCATCCAATGATTCACTCAAGATGGATGCCTTCGATTACTCCAGGTCTAGGTAATTCAATGGATCAACTAATCACCATGGGTGGAGTTGATGCAGATCTAGGAACACCTTGGGTTGGAGATGCTGAACTTACTCTCGCTGATTCACAGTGGGATGAACTAGCTTCAATCCTTCCAGTGAAGGAAATACTCGGTGGTTACTATCGCGAGGTTGGTGTTACCTTCAACGGAGGAACTCTCCTTGAAGATAACTCAAACAAGATTTAGTAATCCTCCATATATTCTTGAATCTCCCAATCAGTAACATCTCTAGTGCTTGGGTCTGAAACAGCTGCGTTGTATCTTTCGATTTCATCGCGCTTCATCACTAGGAATATTCCAATCAAACCAGTTGACATGTGCTCACGCATACGCTCATTAGCCTCTAGCGCATCTAGTGCTTCTGTAAATGTTGCTGGCAGTGTTGGAGCATCTTCATTGTCATAAGCCATACCTTCAGCAGCTGCTGGAACTTCAAGCTTTCTTACGATGCCATCTAAGGCAGCTGCCAAGATACCTGCGATAACAAGATATGGGTTAGCAGCACCATCACCAACACGAACCTCTAGACGAGTTCCTTGACCACGCTCAGGTGGAATACGAACCATGGTGCTTCTGTTGTCATAACCCCAGTTAGCTCTAAACGGTGCAAGGGTGTCTGGGCCTAGTCTCTTGAAAGCGTTCACAGTTGGGTTAGTAAAAGCAGTTAGTGCATTAGCGTTTTCGCAAAGACCAGCAATCATCTGCTTTGCTGTTTCACTAAGTTCGCTGCCATCAAACATTAGGTTCTTGCCCTGCTTGTCTGTTACTGAGAAGTGCAAGTGGAAACCTGATCCTCCTTCATCGCTCCAAGGCTTACCTAGGAAAGTTGCATGCTGACCTTCACGGTGCACAATGTCTTTGATTGAAGTCTTGAACAAGAATGTTCTATCAGCTGCATCCATTGCTTCTGAATGCCAAAGATTGATTTCATACTGACCTGGTGAGAACTCGTGGTTACCAGCGAATACTCCAATGTTTAGTTGGTCTAGCATGCGCAGTAAGTGCAGGAAGGTTCCTTTTGGATCTACTAACGCACCGCTGGTATAAACACGACCAGTGCGTTCAAGAGATCTCTTGAAGCCACCGCCTTCAACGCGGTCTGCAATATAGAACTCAAGCTCAGGACCAACAACAGGCACTAAACCTAACTTCTCATACTCAGCAATAACTTTTCTAAGCACGGTTCGTGGTGAGAACATGTTCGGTGACATGTCTGGATTTAGTGCATCACCGATTGCGTAAGCAACACCTGGTTCCCAAGGCATCTCATGAATAGTATCTTGGTCTAGTTGAGTAACCAGATCTTGCAGACCATCGCCTGCGATGTTCTCTGCATCAAGGACACCACCTTGAGTGGTGGTAACCCAAACACCTTGACAGAAGGCTGGGCCATGGCCGGCAGCTTTCTCTAATTGACTAACCAGCAGGTCTTTAGAACGAGTTATGCCAAGCACATCCGCATAGATGATTCTTAGAACATCAATTCCCTGTTCTTGTAGTTTCTCTCTAAGAGCAGTTAGGTCGGTACTCATTGCAACTCCTTTGTTACTTTTCATTCGTACTCAAACGATATTTGGATACTACTTGCTAGTAGCCTAGGAAATGACCTACTAAACCGAAAAGTTATGAAGGAAATCATGAAGGCACTATTTATTCAACATGATCATGTCAGCCCAACCGGCTGGGTTGGCGAAGCTCTAAAGCGCCACGGCTTTGAGATGACAGAGGTATTAGTAGTTCCTGAGAGTTCCTTTGAGAGCCCTAACATTCCTTTTGAATTCCCTGACTTCAATGACTATGACCTGCTTATCCCGCTAGGTGCTCCTTGGGGTGCTTGGGATGATGCCTGCATCGGCAACTGGTTACAACCAGAACTGGACTGGGTCAAAAGAGCAGTAGCTGCCGATAAACCAATCCTTGGCATTTGTTTCGGTGGTCAGCTCCTCGCCCGAGCTCTAGGTGGCTCAGTGGCACCTGGCCCTAAAGGTGAGATCGGTTGGACTAACATCTGGTCAGATCGCAAAGACTTAGTTAGCAATGGTCCTTGGTTCCAATTTCACTATGACCGCTGGCAGTTACCTCAAGGAGCTGTTGAGATTGCTCGTAATCCAATCGCATCTCAAGCATTCATCTATGGCAAATCTCTAGCCGTTCAATTCCATCCAGAACTAAACGCAGCGGTGCTCAAGGGTTGGCTTGACTGGGGAGGTTTACGGTCAGTTGGTGAAGATGGTCAGGATGCTCAAATCATGATGGATCAAACCATTGCTGAAGACGAAGCTTCAAAGCAAAGAACCTTTGCTTTAGTTGACGCATATCTAAAAGATATAGCGAAACTTATCTAAGGGTTACCTTCACAGGGAATCGCTTGATTCCGTTCACAAAGTTTGAACGCAAGTGATCGATTTCTCCCACTCGTTCAACCTTGTCAACACGTGATAACAAATCTTCAAACATAATTCGAACCTCT
>WLIC01000052.1 GCA_009702405.1 Actinomycetota bacterium | reverse complement strand
TGCAATGGTGCTTATTTCTAGATGCCTCAACGGTATCTATTGAGTCTGCTATTACTGAAGATAACTAGAAGCCATGGGTTTATTTTCAGATTTAGCTGCTGAATGGGACGATGCTCAAAACCCTTTCTATCCTCTGTCGCCAGAAATTCTTTTTCAAGCAGCACTGGATGCTGGAGGTCACCTCAATTGGACAGTTCAACATGCCGATGGCTCTAGTCGAACAATTACTTTCGTAGCACGAAAAAGTCATATGTTCTCCTCGAGTTCTCAAGGTTTCTTCAGCGTATTCATAATTCCCGAAACCGTGTCAGGTGTTAGTGGTGCAAGGCTACGTTCATCAGGATCCGCAGGTTCTCCAGGTTCAGTGGGAGAAGGCGTAACAAATGAATTTGGTGCGGCTGTGAATGGTGCACTCATGCGAATGGGTCTTCTTAAAGATGGAAAGTTTGTAAAATCCAAGGCTTCAAAACCTAAGACTAAAGCTGCGCCTACGAAGGCTCGCAACCCTTTCACAGGTGAAGCCGCTGAAGAACCAGATACTAACGCACCGAAGGATTCAGGGCTTGCGTCTGAACTTAGCAAGCTCACCGAATTACATAAATCTGGTGCTCTAACAGCCACCGAATTCAAATCTGCTAAAAAGAAGCTTTTAGGGTAGCCAGAATAGAAGTTAGAAACCCCGGTCCTCGTGAGAAGGAACCGGGGTTCGTGCGCTCCCCGGGAATCGAACCCGGAACCCACTGATTAAGAGTCAGTTGCTCTGCCGATTGAGCTAGAAGCGCATTGCCTAGGGCAACGATTCCTAAGAATAGCAGTTATAGCCATGGTATTCAAAGTTGGACACTTGCTAGATTAGAGCCATGACTACCCTAACTTCAGGCTCTAAAGCCCCTGCATTCAAACTATTGAACCAAGACGAGGCAGCTGTATCTTTGGCTGATTTCAAAGGTAAGAAAGTTATCGTCTACTTCTACCCTGCTGCCTCAACCCCAGGTTGCACCAAACAAGCTTGTGATTTCCAAGAGAACATGAATGTTCTAAAGAAAGCTGGCTACGTTGTTGTTGGTATTTCACCTGATAGCCCAGCTAAGTTGACCAAGTTCCGTAAGGCTGAAGGCCTAAAGTTTGATCTTCTGAGTGACCCTGAGATGAAGGTCATCAAGGCATATGGTGCCTTTGGTGAGAAGAGCATGTATGGCAAGGTTTACGAAGGTTTGATTAGATCAACCTTCGTGATTGCTGAAAACGGCAAGATCGAACACGCTCTATACAACGTCAAAGCAACAGGTCACGTAGCGATGCTTCGTAAGGTGCTTGAGGTTTAGTCTCTGTTCTCACTAGTTGCTTGAACTACCTCTTTGGTAAAGAGAGTAATCAAAACGAGTATCGACGGAACAGCTATAGCTAAGCCCCAGAACACATTTGCTTCAAATGTTCCAAAGGCAATGGTGAGTTGAATTAGTTGCCAGAACACTCCAGCACTTCTTGCCCAACGCTTATGTTTGAGTATTGCTCTTGAGGCAAAAGTAAGCCAGAGAGCTGCACCTCCGGTTAGAACGACTAATGCTGAGTCAGTGAGGAGTGCTTTTGCTTCTCCTGAAACCATTGCCCAGATTGTTATTCCGGTTAGCACATAGAGCACTAACGCTTCGAGCAGGTAGGCAATGGCTAACCCAATCAGGGTGGTCTTTACTGGTGGCTTACGCATAGATTCAAGCCTAAATGGGTATTTACAAACCAGGCTCGCTGTGGGAAAATTGACTAGTCGCGGTCGCGAACTAAACACTCAAATTGACCCGATTCTCGTATTTGTCAATCAAATACTCCAGATTCGATCTAAGGAACATGAATATATGGAACTGCCATGGCTAACAGAAGCTCGCTGTCGAACAGAAGACCCAGAACTGTTCTTTCCAGTGGGAAACACAGGCCCAGCAGTAGACCAGATCGAACAAGCTAAAGCCATTTGCCGTGACTGTAAAGTCACCAACAACTGCCTTGAGTACGCCATCAAAGAAAACCAGGACAACGGTATTTGGGGCGGACTAAGTGAAGATGAGCGTAAGTCTCTAAAGCGTAAATACGCTCGCGCTCGCAGATCTGCTTAAGTTAAAGGAACCTCAACAGCAACTGTTGTGCCGCCGGTTTTATCGGATTTGAATTCAATCTTTCCTCTAAGTTCACCCTCAACAAGTGTCTTAACAATCTGAGTTCCAAGACCAGATAACACAGCACCTTCGGCTAAACCAACCCCATCATCAGCGACAGTGATAAAGAGCTTCTTTGATTTTCTGGCTGCTGTAACAGTCAGATGTCCGGTCTTGTTAGCCAGCCCATGCTCATAGGCATTTGTAACAATCTCAGTTAGAACAACAGCTAATGGTGTTGCTATTTCGCTAGGCATTCTGCCGAACTTACCGATACGAAGGTTAGTTACCTTGGCATGATAGGCAGCAGCTAACTCCCCTACCAAAGTAATGATGCGATCAAAGACCTCATCGAAGTTCACATCTTGAGCCAGACCTTCAGATAAAGAGTCGTGAACAACAGCAATAGCTGCCACTCGTCTTTCAGCATCGCTAAGGGCTTCTAGTGTCTCCGGTGACTTGCTTCTTCTACCCTGGATTCTCAACAGGCTAGCAACTGTTTGCAGGTTGTTCTTTACCCGGTGATGAATCTCACGAATGGTGGCATCCTTGGTGATTAGCTCACGCTCTTGTCTTCTAAGCTCTGTCACATCACGGCAGAGGAGAATAGCCCCGGTGTTTATGGAGTTCTCATAGATAGGAATAGACCTAACAGACAGAGCAGCATTGTTACCTTCAATGTCTGCTCGCCAAGCTACTTTTCCTGAAACCACTATCGGCAGATTCTCATCAACATTAGTTCTGCCTTTATTGAGAGCTGTTGTTACCTCTTGAAGAGATCTGCCTTCAAGTTCTGTTTCAACTCCAAGTTTCTGAAAAGCAGACATTCCATTAGGTGAGGAGAACACTACGGTGCTGTTGGCATCGATATGGATCAAACCATCGTTGACACGAGGTGCACCTCGTCTTGGCGCTGATTGTGAAGAGAAGGTTGGGTAACTACCATCAACAACCATCTTCAACAATTTATCGCCAAGGTTGTTTAGGTTGATTCGAGTCTTGTTAGGAGCTGCTGCTTCACCTAGGTTGGTGTGTTTGGTAACAACCGCTATCGGTGATGGGGTGATGTCTGTTCCATTTGTATTCAGTCTTCTAAAGACAGGAACTGCACTCAAACGTGATGGCACTCCCTGATACTTATCAGGTTCACCATATTCAACTGACTCACCGGTTGTGAAAGCTTTAGAGACTAACTGAGCCCAAGCTTTTTCAACTGGCTTACCTGTGATGTCTCGATAGAACACAGTTGCGGCTGAAGAGGGTCTTGCGTGACCTGCTGCAATAAAACCTTTTTTACCATCAGAGATCCAGAGCACTAAATCAGCAAAAGAAAGATCGGCAATAACCTGCCAGTCAGCCATCAGGGCATGGAGCCACTCAATGTCGGCTTCATGACTCTGGCCATGTTGCTTCATCAGCTCTGAAAGTGTGGACACCTAAGAAAGTTTAGCCACGCTCGCTCTTGTTGTGGAACCCACCAGTAATTGCTTAGTCAGTTGGCTAATAGCCAACCTGGCCGGTGAAGATCTTTTCAATAAAGCTAAAGGCAACCCATTGAGCATGGCTTTATCTATGTTTAGTGAATCGTCTGGAATAAAGCAGTCAATACGTAACTTGGCAAGATTCAGATAGGTCTGCTCCAGCTCATCATTTGCTCTTGCTCCTAAGGTGCTGGTTCTAAATCTATTGACCACCACATAAACCTGACTGGTTCTCCCAAGCTCCGCTAGGTATTCAGCAACGCTTAGGAATCTCTGGGCTGCCACCGCATCACAACCAGAGATTAGAACAAGTTTTGTTGCTTTCTCTAAAACACTTCTGAGTAGAGCATCTCGGCTTAGTTGGTCTTGGTTGGCAAGAGTTGACGGATGCAAAACTCGAGCCTTGAAATCGGTGGCTTGAGGTAGATCCAAAACTACGTAATCAACAAAACTAGCCATAGCCATGAGTAACTTCTCAATCCGCTCAGGTGTAACCTCCTGCCACCGGTGAGCTGAATTGATCCCAGGCATAAACCTCAGTTCATGCCGACCTAGCGCTATGGAGACTGTTAGACGATCAAATTCATCCCTGGTGAATCTCTGTTGTTCAGCAAGCCTTAGGCATGCAGATAGACCTGCAGGAGTGTCAACTAAACCAAGAGCAAGAGCAAGGGACGGGGCTAACGTGTCCAAGTCGATGAGTAGGACCCTGTGTCCTGCAAGGGTTAGCTCAGAGGCGATATTTGTGGCTATCGTGCTCTTGCCAGGAGAACCTGCAGAACCCCAACATGCGATCACAGGGATTGGATAAGTACTAGTTGGTTCAACTTCAGTGTTGATTACAGCTTCATCCCCCACGACTGCTAAGTGCCTTCTCCGACCCCTCACCTTTTGCTCTACTGCGCTCATTCGCTCATCGTTCTAACAGCAACAACGGTGGCTTTTTTAGCAATGGCTTGAACAGTTGATCTGATCTCTGCAACTGAAACACATAGCTCAATGGTCTGAGTATTTTGGCTAAAACCATCTGTTGAATTCTTGATTGAAATCAATTCAGCAGCAGTGACAATCTGAACTGGAATCGATTCCACACTGGAAGCTTGCTCTGCTGCCCAAAGATCAACTAGGTCACCTTTCTTGATGCCCTGAGACATAGGTGTCCCTAGGTTCAATACCACTGCAGAACAGTCTTGGTAGTTCTCCACCAATAAAGCAGACAGCGGTATTAGTTGACCAATGGCAACAGGAGTTTTCAAGAAAAACTTATCCATGCTCTTTGAACCTTCGGTTAGATAAAGCTTCCCAGCCTCCCCCAGCTCTAGCTTGATGGTTGTTACCGCTGCATTCGATATTGCTGAACCACTGCTTAGATCAACTGCTGCCACCAAATAGCTACTTCTCGTATCTTCTGAGGTGGAGCTCGCAAGATAAGAAGCAGCCGCAATAAGAGCTAACGCAAAAGAGAGTAAGAGTTTGTTTCTTCTTGAACCCCAGCGGTTATTTAGTTTTATGCTGCGGTTTCGTCTTCGCATGAATATGGCCATTCGAATATGTTGGTCAAAGTTTGAAATGTTTGCTTAGGTTCTCCACAACCACTTCACAAATACTCGATTCCGGTATCCAGAGCAATCTGAAATCTTGAGTTAGGAACTTCAAGCAGTTTTGCTCAATCAGAGTTACCTGACCGAATGCTCTGCTTTTAGCTAAGACCAGTTCAAGTGCAACTTGAATTAGATGACGCTCAACAACTTCTAGCAATGCCGCTTTAGTTTCTAAAAGGCTCTGGCCAGACAAAGTTTCGATGTGACTGACACTGCTCA
>WLIC01000051.1 GCA_009702405.1 Actinomycetota bacterium | reverse complement strand
TACATTTCAGGTAGAAAACTTAAAAGCTTCCAAGCTAAATCAGGACAGTTCTTCATCATTCGTTTGGTTACCCCTGGTCAGTGGTGGCGAGCACACCCGTTCTCACTATCTGCTGCTCCTACCGATAACACTCTTAGGTTTACCGTTGGTAACCGTGGTGATGACACAGCGCTGATGCAAACCATTAAACCTGGCACCAGAGTAATACTTGAAGGTCCCTACGGAGTCTTCACTGAAGATCGCAGAACACAAGAGAATGTTGTTCTTATCGCTGCTGGTATTGGTGCTCCACCAATTAGAGCTCTAGCTGAAAGCATTGCTGCAAGACCAGGCGATGTTTCTATTATTTACAGAATAAGAAACAAGAACGACGCAGCTCTTGCTGAAGAGCTTGCAGCAATCGCTAAGCACAGAGGTTTCTATTTACACATTCTTGAAGGATCTCGTAAGTCTCCAACTTCTTGGTTACCTGCAGGAGCAGACGATCACCTTCCAGATGATGAGCGATTAGTGAAACGCTGTCCCAAGGTTGCTAAATCTGATATTTATATATGCGGTCCAGCAGCCTTTACTAAAGCAGTTGAAAAGTCTTTACATATTGCAGGAACACCTGTGAACCAAATACATGCAGAGGAGTTTGCCTGGTGAGAAAATCAAGCCAAATCGTGATGGGTGCCGTTTCCCTTGCTTCTGTTGTTGTTGGATTTGAGTTAGGTGCTAACGCATCCCCTGGAACTTTCGTACCACACCCAACAGTCACCCCAACTGTTGATCCAACAACTCCAGGGCCAAAGCCAACAACGCCAACTCCAAAGCCAACAACGCCAACTCCAAAGCCGACCACACCACCAGCAACAACGGTTAGCCATAAGAGTTCACCGGTTTATTACAGGTTTGGAACAGTGCAGCTAACAGTTACTAAAAAGGGTTCAACAATCACAGACATCACCATGAATCAAGCCGGTGCTACCAATGGACGAGTAGCATCTTTCAACTACCTCATTACCCTTGCCATGCAAGCGCAGAGTGCTAGCTTTGACACCTCGATGATGACTGGTGCAACCTACACAACCGCTGCTTTCATGCAAGCACTTGGCGACGCTTTAGCTCAGTTCTAAAGATGAGTGAAGTAAAGGAATTCCGTCACACTGAATTCTGTATGGGCACAGTCTTCAGATTTGTTGGCAGAACTGATCTTGATGCGACTAAAGCAATCGATGAAGCTGTTGCAATACTTCATGAAGCAGACAGTATCTTCAGTCTCTATAAACAAGATTCACCACTTAGCAAACTAGCCAGAGGTGAAACATCTGTTGCGGACTGTGATCCTGTTGTTAGTGACATTTGGGATTTATGTGAAAAGTGGACGGAAGAGACTGAAGGTTGGTTCACTGCTTTCACAGCTGAACATACTTTTGATCCATCAGGGGTAGTGAAAACTTGGGCTGCCAATCGTGCTGCTGAGAAATTGGAACAGTTTGGAATTACAGACTTTGCGATGAATGCTGGTGGAGATATTCGTTTATCGAAAGCAATAACTCCAGGTTTTGCCATGCGTATCGGCATTTCAACTCCAGTAACTATTGCTTCAGCAGAGGCAGGAGTCCTCACTGTTGTTGACTTGAATGACAGTAACTATCGTGCTGTTGCTACCTCTGGAACAGCTGAACGTGGCGAGCATATCTGGAACCCAAAAACAAACTCCTGGGCTAACCAGTTAGCTCAGGTAACTGTTGTTGCAGAAGAACTTGTAACAGCAGATGTCTGGGCAACAGCTTTATTTGCAGCAGGTGATCAAGCGCTTGCTTTAGCTGAACGTCATGGTGTTCAGGCTCTGTTTGTTGACCTTGAAGGAACGTTATCTTGCACCAAAGGTTTTACTGAATTACTTCGTCCAGTCTGATGGAGCTTGCTCTCTACCTTTAGGTAGGGCAACGGATGCATTCCATTGCGATACCCATGCAGGTAGCACTGGTTCTGTTCCTGGCCAACCACCAAGACGTTCATTTACTTCATTAGGGGTTGGGGTTCCTTTAGGGGATTGTAAGAATCTAAGTTTCACAACAGCTTCTGCATAGATTTCACCTTTAACAACAAAGCGTTGACCTATAAAGAATGCTTGATTGTCCCAACCAAGTATTTTTGTTTCAACGTTGAAGCGAAGCCACGGTGTTAGCGATTTTCTAAAGGTAATCGTTTCTTGAACAACAACAGGATGAACCTTTTGCTTCTTAAGTTTCTGCCAAGCTCGCGCACGCTTCATTAGATCAAATCGAGCTAGGTCCAACAGAGTTAGATAGATTCCATTGTTCATGTGCAAGAAAATATCTATATCTGTTGGCCACACCATAAATTGACGAACGCCAACATCAGCGACAGTTGCTTTAGGACGCCAACGCCAACTTAGATGAGCCCATATTAGGCGTAACCAAAGTTTCATCTAGTTGTGTTTGTCTACCAGATTGAAACGCGCTTGGCAGGATCAAGCCACATTGAATCTTCATCTGTGACACCGAAGGCGTCATAGAAGGAATCAAAGTTACGAGCTACCTGGTTGCAACGGAATTCACTTGGTGAGTGTGGATCAGTAGCTAGACGCTGAATGGCGATCTCATCTCTTGACTTACCTCTCCAAATCAAGCCCCATGACAAGAAGAATCTCTGCGCACCGGTTAGACCATCGATAACTGGAGGCTCTTCACCGTTGAGGCTCATCAGGTATGCCTTGTATGCAATTGTGATTCCACCAAGGTCACCGATGTTCTCACCAATGGTTAGAGCACCATTGACTTTGAATTCATCTGAAAGACCATCAGGGGTTAGCTCGTCATACTGTTCGATAAGAATCTTTGTTCTCTCTTCGAATGCAGCTCTGTCCTCTTCGGTCCACCATGAGATAAGTGCTCCGTCGCCGTCATACTTAGATCCCTGGTCATCGAAACCGTGACCGATTTCGTGTCCGATAACTCCACCGATACCACCGAAGTTAACAGCATCATCAGCATCCAAGCTAAAGAAAGGAGGCTGCAAGATAGCTGCTGGGAAAACGATTTCGTTGAAACCTGGGTTGTAATAAGCGTTCACTGTCTGAGGAGTCATGAACCACTCTTCACGATCTAGTGGAGCACCAATCTTGGCTGCTTCCTTATCTGCTTGCCATGCTGATGCACGACGTACGTTACCAACTAGGTCGTTACGGTCAATTGCAAGAGATGAGTAGTCCTTCCACTTGCTTGGGTAACCAATCTTTGGGTTGAACTTAGAAAGCTTAACTAGAGCCTTCTTCTTGGTGTCTTCAGTCATCCAGTCAAGGTTCTTGATTGACTCTTCGTAAGCCTTGATAAGCCACTTCACCAATTCATCCATGCGAGCTTTAGCTGCAGGTGGGAAATGCTTCTCTACGTAGATTTCACCAACAGCTTCACCGAGGGATCCTTCAACTAGCTGAACTCCACGCTTCCAACGTGCACGCATCTCTGGCTGACCAGTTAGCTTCTTGCCATAGAAATCAAAACGAGTGTTAACAAATGCATCGCTTAGGTAAGGAGCGGTTGAGTTAATAACCTGCCACTGCAACCACAACTTAACTGCATCGATGTTGCCCTCGTTGTATACAGAATCAATTCCTTCAAAGAATGAAGGCATCATCACGACAGTTTCAAAAAGAATCTTTGAATCAAACTTCATGCCTTCAAGATATGAAGCCCAATCGAAAGTTGGCATCATGTTCTTTAGGTGATCGAAAGTAATTAGGTTGTATGTCTTCTCTGCATCGCGAGATTCAACTACGCTCCAGTGCAACTTAGACAAACCAGTTTCAAACGCCATGATTA
Organism: Actinomycetota bacterium; assembly: GCA_009702405.1. The sequence goes on along the minus strand of WLIC01000051.1, from coordinate 1,616 downwards.
CTGCAGCGTCTCTGTCAGCATCTGCTGCTGACCAACCTGCGTGCTGCAACATTGAGGCAATGTATGGAACGTATGCATCGCGGAACGCTGCATACTTCTCATCGTGGTAGTAAGACTCATCAGGTAGACCTAAACCACCCTGATACATGTTCACAAGATATCTCTCAGGGTTACCTGGGTCGTTGTTCACATAGAAACCAAACAAACCGCTTGAACCAGTTCTTTCAAGTTCACCCATGATGCGGGTTAGCTCTGCGAAGTTAGCCTTTGAGATTCGCTCTAGGTCAGCTGCAATTGGAGCTGCACCTAGTTCATTAGCTCTTGCCTCATCTAGGAACGATGCATACATGTCACCGATCTGCTGGCTCACACCTGGCTTCGGGTTTGCTTGAGCATCCTCAAGGATTGCTTTAACAGCATCCTCTGAGTCATCACGGAGCTTATAGAAAGAGCCGTGAACAGCCTGGTCGGCTGGGATCTCTTCGTTTTTCAGCCAGTCACCATTAGCGTGTCTGAAAAGGTCGTCTTGTGGGCGAATAGCTAGGTCAAAGCCTGCTTTGTTGATTCCTTGAATGTCAGTCATGGGCTTAATCCTAGGGCTGTTTTAGCCAAGACAATATCCTTACAATTACAAGAGTGGAACTACAAAAAATCATCCTTTACTACGGCTTCACTCCCATCAGTGACCCTGAGGCCGTCAAGCTATGGCAGCAGAACCTCTGCGAGAGCCTAGGTCTAAAGGGCAGAATCCTTATTTCTAAGCACGGCATCAACGGCACCCTTGGCGGCGACATGTCAGCCCTAAAGAAATACGTAAAAACCACTAAGCAATACACCGGGTTCAAGAAGATCGACTTCAAGTGGTCTATGGGCACCGGTAATGACTTCCCAAGACTTAGAGTCCGTGTTCGTAATGAACTAGTTGCCTTCGATGCCCCAGATGCCATCACAGTAACTGAAAAAGGAATTATTAACGGCGGAAAGCACCTAAAACCAAAGGCAGTTGACCAGTTGGTAGCTGAACGTGGCGATGAAGTTGTTTTCTTCGATGGCAGAAATGCTTTTGAAGCTGAGATTGGCCGTTTCAAGAATGCAATCATTCCTGATGTCCAAACCACACATGACTTTGTTCAAGAAATCCAAAGCGGTAAGTACGACGACATTAAAGATCGTCCTATCGTCACATACTGCACCGGTGGTGTTCGCTGTGAGATTTTGAGTGCAATCATGATTGAGAACGGCTTCAAAGAGGTTTATCAGATTGATGGTGGCATTGTTCGTTACGGTGAAAGCCAAGGCGATAACTCGCTATGGGAAGGTTCTCTCTACGTCTTCGATGACAGATTGAACATCAACTTCACCGAAGATGCCAAGACCATTGGTAAGTGTGAGAAGTGCGCTGCACCAACATCACACTTTAGAAACTGCACCTCTCTTGGTTGTAGAGATTTAATCCTGCTATGCGATGATTGCGCAGCAGTTCCTTCGAACCTAGGTTGCTCACCTAAACACACCAGAGGTAAACGTCGCCAAAGCGTTGGCTAGAACTTAAAGATGAAACCCCAGGTGTAAACACCTGGGGTTTATCTATTTAACCAGAGAGGAGAAATTACTTA
>WLIC01000050.1 GCA_009702405.1 Actinomycetota bacterium | reverse complement strand
TACGGGGCATGAGATAACAATAACTAGAACTAGGCTTATTAGATGGCTTACCAAGACATGAATGAAGAAGAACAAATTGCTGAAGTTCAAAAACTAGTTCCTGGCATTTTGGCTCAATATGGCATTGAAGCCAAAGCTATAGAAAATGTGAATCATTCCTTTAACTCTTCATTCAAGATCACAACAGATACAGGTGCTGAACTAGCGCTCAGAATCAACCTTGCCTCAAGTAAATCCAGCAACGAAGTATTAGCTGAGATGCAATGGCTAGAACAACTAAGTGAAGAGGCTGAAGTGCTAGCCCCTGTTCCACTGAGAACAACAAACAACGAACTTCTAATCAGCACCAGGTTTGAACCACTTGATACCGAGACAACTGCTGTTTTATGTAAGTGGATTCCAGGCGAAGAAGTTGGTGATGAACCAACCAATGAGCAGCTCTTTGCTTTAGGTCAAAACATGGCTAGGTTGCAGATCTTTGCTAAGAAGCTTGAATTCGAGGCACCTGCATTCTTACCAACCATCAACCGCACACTGATGAACACAGAAGATAACCTAAGACCTTCTCAGCCTAAACAAATCAATGACAAGCTCTACGGTGACATTCTCAAAGGTTTAGAACTAAGCGATGAAGTTTATGCGCGGCTGTCTAAAGACCAAGAACTACTTCCAATCCACGCAGATCTTCACAATGGCAACGCCATTCAAACTAAAGACCAACTAGCCATAATCGATTTCGATGATGCAGGTATGGGGTTACCTGTCCAAGATTTAGTAATCAGTAACTATTACATCCGTGAAGACACTGAGCGAGAAAAACATCTCAAAGCAGGTTACGCATCACTTCTTGAACTACCAAAGATCTCAGATGAAGATTATGAAATCCTGCTTATGGGAAGACTAATTGGATTAGTAAGCGCTGTCACATACATGACCTCAGCAGAAATCATTGAATTCATTCCAACTTTCTTAGAGCGAACCCAGAAACGTTTGGATCACTTCTTTAGCACTGGGGAGTTTCTTCTTAAGGCCCTCTAACAAACACCTAATTTCAATAAACGAAGTTATCAACAATTCTCACAAATCACTCATACGGTGTTATTATTTTCTAAACGTCCCCCCTTGGTGATACGAGACTCAGGGAGTCTCTCATTTGGTAGCTGAGGGGGTCACCTTTTTAATTGGTTTCCCGAATCTCAAGGACTTCCTTTAGATGATTGGGCAAAATCGCAAGTGGACGATGCTCATTTCTCTCCAACGACACAAATCGTGCCCATGCAAGATAATCTGCAATTTGCCCATTGAAGTCTTTGCTCACATTGTGGAAATAAAGGTAATAGGGCAGACCCAAAGTTGCTAGCTGTGGTTTGATAGCAGCAAGAAATGCATTCTGATCTTGGCGAACGAGAGCCTTATCAAATACCACAACAACCTTTTTACTCAGAGTCTGCGAAGCAACTTCACCTATGTACCTAGCAATGTGTACTCCAAAGAATTTATAAGCGCCAACCGCCGAACGTTCAGTGAATTTGTGTTTTTCTTTCGATATCCAAAAAGAAACTGAGCTGCAAGACTCAATTTTCGAAATTACATCAAATACGCGATCTCGCACCTGCTGTAAATCCTCGGAAGCATGAAAATTGGCAAGGTCTATTCCTTGAGCCAAAGTTTCATACTTGAGCATGGACAGCTCAAGGGAATTCTGGACGGGCTTATTTGTGCAAAACACTCCTAAGACTAAATGGCGGGTTCCCCTGGATGTGAAATCAAAGTTTCCAGATTCATCGACATAGACAAAGAGTGTCTTCAAGTTACGTCAAATTCCTCGCTAGTTTTCTTTCGGAATCCATAATCTCAAATTTATAAGCGATCACGAATACTTATCCACATGCTTGACGACGGGCACAGAGTAATGTAATTTCTAATTAAACGTTCCTCTCGGATGATAAGAGCCTCGGTTGCTCTCACTTGGTAGTTTGAGGGGTCACAGCTTCAAACAGAAACCACCGGCATTGATCAAGTTGGTGGTTTCTGCGTTTAAGCACCAGGTTAAACAAATAACCCCAAGGTTTCCCTTGGGGTTATTTTGCTAATTCTTTTTAGCGGTCTCTAGCTGGACGACCTGATGACTTACCAGCGAACTTACCTGCTGGTCTTCCACCTGAGCGTGCACCATCTCTTGACCCACCGCGTGAACCACCACGACCACCGAAGTCGCGTGAGCCACCTCTTGATGAACCACGGTCTGAACGGCCACGGCCGCCTTCGCGTGAACCACCGCGGCTGTCACCGAAGTCCAAAGTGCTAGCAGCCGGAGCTGGAGCAATAGGACCTGCGATTTCAGCAAGGATTGGGCTATCTGCGCGAACATCAGCGTAAATTGCTTCACGTTCTGCTCTGCGAAGAAGGTCTTCAACCTTACGTCTGCGTGAACGAGGCACCAAAGTGATTACAGTTCCTTGCTTGCCAGCACGACCAGTTCTACCTGAACGGTGCAAGTAAGTCTTGTATTCCTCTGGTGGATCAACCTGGATAACCATTGCGATGTCATCAACGTGAATACCACGAGCAGCAACGTCAGTTGCTACTAGAACACGAACTTCACCTGACATGAAACGCTGCAGGTTACGGTTTCTCTGGTTCTGGTTTAGATCTCCGTGCAAACGAGCAGCTGGAACACCAGCACTGGTTAGAGATTCACTTAGACGCTCAGCTGTCATCTTGGTTCTAGTGAAGATAATTGCCTTACCCTCACCCTGAACTAGACGAAGCAAGATAGCGCTACGTGCTTCAGTTTCAGCAAACATAACTCTGTGAACGATGTCACTTGTTTCTTCAGTTTCGTTAGGAACTTCATAAACATAAGGGTTAGGTAGGAACTGCTTAACTAGCGCATCGATTTCTCTATCCAAAGTTGCTGAGAACAGCATCTTCTGTGAGTCACCGGTAGCAGCTGTGATTCTCTTGACTGGCTCAATGAAACCTAGATCACACATGTGGTCTGCTTCATCGATAACTAGAGTCTCAACATCACGAAGATCAACAATCTTCTGAGCCATTAGATCTTCTAGACGACCTGGGGTTGCCACAAGAATGTCAACACCACGAGCCATAGCAATCTCTTGTCTACGCTGAGGCATACCACCATAGATACAAGTGGTGTAGAAACCAACAGAACGAGCTAGCTGAGAAAGAGTTCTATCAATCTGATCTGCTAGTTCACGTGTAGGAGCAAGAATCAAAGCACGTGGACGGTTAGGTTTACGTGGCTGTGAGCCTTGAGCAACAAGCTTGGTAATAAGAGGAACAGCAAAAGCTATTGTCTTACCTGAACCAGTCTTACCTCTACCCAAGATATCTCTACCTGAGATAGCAGCAGGAATAGTTGCCTGCTGGATTGGGAAAGGAGAAATAGCACCCATCTGAGTAAGTGTCTCTAGAAGGCGAGGGTGTAGGCCCATCTCTTCCCACTCAGCTGAAATAACTGCATCTGCTTGGTCAACTGACTGAAGCTTCTCAAGAACAACATCTTCAAAGAAAGCCTTCTTGTTAGGTGACTTATCTCTTGCACCATCAAAACTTCTCTGACGGTCATCGTCTCTACCAACACGATCTGATCTACGTGGATCTCTTGAACCACGGTCATCACGTGAAGGACGTGAGTCACTCCACTCTCTGCGAGGAGCACGATCATCACGAGAAGGACGTTCTGCTGTCCACTCTCTACGAGGAGCTCTGTCATCACGAGCTGGTCTTTCAGAAGTCCATTCGCGTCTTGGAGCACGATCATCACGAGGTGCTCTGTCATCACGACGAGGAGCACGATCATCGCGCTGAGGTCTTTCAGAAGTCCACTCTCTGCGAGGTGCTCTGTCATCACGAGCTGGACGTTCTGATGTCCACTCTCTGCGAGGTGCACGATCGTCACGACGAGGAGCACGGTCATCACGAGGAGGACGTGAGTCACTCCACTCTCTACGAGGAGCACGGTCATCACGAGCAGGACGGCTAGCACCAGATGCGTTACCGCCGGTACGAGCATTACGGCCAGCAAACGATTCTCTTGAATCTGAAGGAGCCCAGTCTGGACGACGATCAGTGCTACGCGCTGGTCTGTCGTTACGTTGTTCACGAGCAGGACGGCCATCTCTAGATGGACGGTCATTTCTTACTTCACGAGCTGGACGTTCGCTACGAGGAGCATCCTCACGGTAATCACGCTTGTCACGGCCGGGAGCAGAAGATCCTGCAGTGTGTCTTGGCTTACGAGAAGCCGGAGCAGCGCTAGCTGCACCTTTACGATGTGTTTTCTTTGCTCCGCTGCGAGGCGCAGGCGAATTAGTGCCATTTTTTGGCATGGTTTTATTCCTTTATAGTGTGTGGCCTACGTAGGAGTAGTACTTAGGCGCATGGACTAGTCGAACTGCGCTGACCCACACACGAGAGGAACATCTGCAAAGAGGCAGATTCTCACAAATAGGAAGACTGGCACATTTATCAATGTTCAGACCAAAGGTTCGAACTATGTGCTGCAAACGACTACTATCAAGAGTTCTTGACTTGTTAACCCTAACGGAAAGGTAACGTTTTGCCTAGAGGCAATATTCCCTAGAAATTAGCCAAATAGCCGATTGTAGCTAGTCCAATAAACAGGAAGGGTATGGGGTCCATGTCGCAGTCACAGACTCCGCTAGTTACAAAAACAGGCTTATCAGCAACTCTTGAGGCAAAAGGGTTTACTTCTTCCTTGTATTCTCGGCAATCTTGATGAGTGCGACTCCACTCTCCAAGGTGAGCCTGGTCAAGATTACAAGGAATAGCGAGCCAATCAGAATGACTGGAACTAAAAGAAGATAGCCAGCCGGTAATTGGCTCTGGAGAACGGCTATTACTGTTCCTATGAATATAAACAGGTTTGCCAGGGCAAGTGCCACAAGAATCAAGAAATATGTGACGCTGGCCACTTTTACATAAATAAAGGTGTCGAAAGTAAAGTCAAATAAAGATCTCAGGAAGCCAACACTTTCTCCATCAGCACTTCTAAGTCGAACAATTTTTGCATTTGCATTTCCCTGGAGGGAGTCAGAATCTTGAGATTCAATCTTGTTTGCCTTTGAAATAAAGAAGAGGGAGCCTATCAAAGAGATTATGAGTAAAACCTGTGCGGCGGTTTCCTCTGGTAGGGCGTCCGCACCGAACTGACCAAGCCAAACACCGAAACCGATGCCGAAGCTAAATTTCACGGGTTGCTGTGGTGAAGAAGCCATCACAAAACCCGCTAATGCCCAATTTAGGATCAAAATTATGAGAGTCGCTAAGAATGACCCGAGGCCCCAAAATCTACCCAATTTATTAACAAAAAACCCTAGTCCACTGAAAACCAAACAAGTAATTGGCCAGACTATTGTGATTGCAATTCCAAACTGAGCTGCCAAAACCAGTGGAGCAAAATCAATATAC
>WLIC01000005.1 GCA_009702405.1 Actinomycetota bacterium | reverse complement strand
TGGCTGAAATCTTTTATGACAAGGATGCCGACCTAAGCATTATCCAGGGTAAGAAAGTAGCTGTTATTGGTTACGGTTCCCAGGGTCACGCTCACTCATTGAACCTGAAAGATTCAGGTGTTGATGTTGTGGTTGGTCTAAAGGAAGGCTCAAAGAGCAAAGCAAAAGCAGAAGAAGCAGGACTGAAGGTTCTCTCTGTTGCTGATGCAGCTGCCTGGGCAGATGTAATCATGATTTTGGCACCGGACCCTCGTCAGCGTGACATCTACGCAGACGAAATTGCGCCAAACCTATCTGAAGGTAAGGCACTTGTCTTCGGTCACGGTTTCTCAATCCGTTACGGGTTCATTAAGCCACCAGCTAACGTGGACGTTTTTCTAGTTGCACCTAAGGGCCCAGGACACATCGTTCGTCGTGAATACATCGATGGCAGAGGTGTTCCTAACCTTGTTGCTGTTGAGCAGGATTACACTGGTCACGCTTTTGACCTTGCACTTTCATATTCAAAAGCTATTGGTGGAACCAGAGCTGGAACAATCAAGACCACTTTCACTGAAGAAACTGAAACAGATCTCTTCGGTGAGCAGGCAGTTCTTTGTGGTGGAGCATCACAGCTTATTCAGTACGGTTTCGAAACTCTAACTGAAGCTGGTTACCAGCCAGAAGTTGCATACTTCGAAGTTCTGCACGAACTGAAGCTAATTGTTGACTTGATGTATGAAGGTGGTATCGCTAAGCAGCGTTGGTCAGTTTCTGACACAGCTGAATACGGTGACTACATCTCAGGCCCTAGAGTTATTGGCCCAGAGGTCAAAGAACGTATGCGCGATGTGCTAACTGACATTCAGGATGGAACTTTCGCTAACCGTTTTGTAGCTGATCAGGATGCTGGTGCACCAGAGTTCCTAGCTCTTAGAGCTAAGGGCGAGGCTCACCCAATCGAAGCTGTTGGTCGCGGCCTACGCAAGCTCTTCTCATGGATCAAGAACTCAGATGAGTATGAAGAAGGCAAGGCAGCTCGCTAAAATTTTACAAACTAAAACCCTCGTCCTAGGACGGGGGTTTTAGCTTTAAGCAAGACGTTGATAAACCTCTTCAACAATGCCTGAGGCATATTCTCTCTCGTTGATGAGGGTGAAGTTGTTGTATGCGGTGTCATCTTTGAAGGCTTGAACACCTGAACCTAGTGCTTCAGGGCAGACAAAGAGCCTCATGGTGTCGATAAGGTTTGCCTCAATTAGCTGGTTGACCGTGTCAGCTCCACCCATGATGAATAACTTGCCTGGGTGCTTTTCTTGGATTAGTTCTAGAACTAGAGCTATCTCACCACCGGTAAAGAAGACATTCGCATCTTGGATATCTTCATAGAGCTCAGGGATATGGGTCAGCACATAGGTAGGCAGAGGCCTTGGGCCTTGAACACCGCTTTCGATCTCAAAATCAAAGGTGGCTCGACCCATCAGGATGGCTGAAGATGAACTCACCAGTTCAAAGTATCCATAGTCTTCGCCTGTTGCTAAATACTTCTCTGCCCAACTCATATCCCCATTAGGGCCAGCTATGAAGCCATCGCTTGAGATAGCGGCATAGAAGATACGTTCGTTCACAGTAAAAGACTAACCTTGGCTTCGCTAAGATTAGTCTTACGCTTCGCCGTTGCAGCTAACAAACCCCCACTATTTTCGAGGAATTACACCTTGGCTAAACCTATTGTTCTTATTGCTGAAGAGCTTTCACCTGCAACCGTTGAAGCACTTGGACCTGACTTTGAAGTTGTAAACGTTGATGGCACTGACCGCACTGCTTTGCTTGCTGCTTTAGCTAATGCCAATGCAATCTTGGTTAGATCTGCAACACAGGTAGATGCGGAAGCTATTGCAGCTGCTCCTAACCTGAAAGTTATAGCTCGCGCTGGTGTTGGACTAGACAACGTAGATATCAAGGCAGCAACTGCTGCCGGTGTGATGGTTGTGAATGCTCCAACTTCTAACGTTATTTCAGCAGCTGAACTAGCTATCGGACACATCTTCTCGCTAGCTCGATACATCCCTGATGCCAATTCATCGCTCAAGGCAGGTAAGTGGCAAAGATCTAAGTTCACCGGTGTTGAGCTTTACGAGAAGACCATTGGAATTGTTGGACTTGGTCGAATTGGAACACTGGTTGCTCAAAGACTAAGTGGCTTCGGTGCAACTCTGATTGGTTATGACCCTTATGTCACTCCTGCAAGAGCAGAACAGATTGGGGTTGAACTAGTAACGCTTGAAGATCTCATGAAGAGATCTGATTTCATCACTATTCACATTCCTAAGACACCAGAAACAACAGGGCTTATTGGAACTGAAGAGTTCGCTATTGCTAAGCCAAATCTTCGCATTGTCAATGCTTCTCGCGGTGGCATCATCGATGAAGATGCACTTTATGCAGCACTCAAGTCAAACCGTATTGCAGGTGCTGGGCTAGATGTGTTCGTCAATGAACCGCCAACAGGTTCACCACTTCTAGAAATTGAGAACATCATTGTTACTCCTCACCTTGGTGCTTCAACTGATGAAGCTCAAGAAAAAGCTGGCATCTCAGTGGCTAAGAGCGTAAGACTTGCTCTAGCAGGAGATCTAGTTCCTGATGCAGTGAATGTTGCCGGTGGTGTGATTGATGCATCTGTTCGTCCAGGAATCTCTTTGATGGAAAACATGGGCCAGTTACTCTTCGGTATTTCTGGCGGCAATGTCACAGCAATTGATGTTGAGGTCAGGGGAGAGATTGCTGTTCACGATGTTTCTGTTTTGAAACTAGCTGGACTAAAAGGTTTCTACCAGAATGCTGTTACCGAGCAAGTGTCTTATGTGAACGCTCCATTGATGGCAGAAGCCAGAGGAGTTGAAGTAAGGCTTTCAGTTGATTCACACAGTGATGAGTACCGCAATGTAACTTCAATCAAGGCAACTCTCTCTGATGGAACAACAGCTTCTGTTTCAGGAACTGTTATCGGCCCTAAGCTGCACCAGAAGATCGTGAACATCAACGGGTATGACGTTGAACTAGCTATGGCTGAACACTTTGTGATGATGGTTTACGCAGACCGACCTGGCATCGTTGCTGTTTACGGTAAAGCTTTTGCTGAGAACAACATCAACATTGCTGCTATGCAGATTGCAAGAAACTCTAAGGGCGGTAAAGCTCTTTCAGTTATTACAGTTGACTCACCAGTTGATGCCAAAGTTCTTGAAGAAGTTCGTATAGCTATTGAGGCAGATGTCCTGAAGGCTATCGATCTAAAGTTTGACTAAAGGCTAGCCTCGAAAGATAACTCTCGACCAGAGTTAGCCCAACCATCGGTTCCACCAGCGACTGAGACTACGTCATAGCCTTGGGATTCTAGGTAGTTGGCAACAGTCATTGATCTGCCGCCTGAACGACAAATAATGAAGATTCTTGCCCCGTCGTCTAGCTTGTCTAGTTGGTTGGCAACCTCATTCATAGGAATGTGGTGGGCATTAGGGACATGGCCTTCTTCCCATTCGTAGTCTTCTCTAACATCTAATACAAAACCGCCACGGTCGATAACATCGGCTAGTTCATCTAGGGTTACTTCGGTTGCCATTACAACTCCTTCTTTGGTGTCTAGTTTAACAAACAGTAGGTGTGAGTTATTCTTGAAACAAGCCGAACAAAAGGATTTTCCATGACTAAGTTCAAATTTGCGTTAGCTTCAATCTTTGCTGTTGTGCTGGTTTTAGGGGTAAGCGCATGTGCACCAGGAAAGCTTGACATCACTGATGTCACTGCAATCGTTGACACTAGAACTGCCGATAGTTTCGCAACATCACACATAGTTGGATCAGTGAATATCCCTTACGAAGGTGGCGATTACCTTGTTAGAGCCAGTGCGCTAGGCAAGAAGGGTAAATACTACGTTTACGGAACCAACGAAACTGAAGCAGGTAATGCAATGGGAGAGATGCTCAGTCTTGGTTTCAGCAACGTCATCAACCTTGGTTCATTTGAAGATGCTCAAAGAGTCTTACCTCTCGGGGTCACTAAATAGTGGATTCCAACTACTGGGATGAGAAGTATTCGGTTGACGAGTTCGTATACACAAAATTAGAAAATCGTTTTGTAGTCGAATACTGCTCTGACCTAGTTGGTTCCAGAGCCATCGATCTAGCTGGTGGTGAAGGAAGAAACTCGGTTTGGCTAGCCAAAAAAGGCTGGCAGGTCGAGAACATTGATTTCTCTGAAGTTGCTTTAGACAAGTACCTAAAATACGCACAAGAAGAACAGGTTGCAGGTCACTGCACCGCAACCTGTCAGGATGCGGTTACCTTTAGCCCTCAATCAACACCAGTTGACTTAGGTGTGATTGCATACTTACAAATCAATCAGAATGATTTGCAACTAGCGATTAGAAGACTCGCTCAACACATAGCTCCTGGTGGACACCTCTTTGGAGTCTGGCATTCCAGAGACAACCTCGAAGGTGGCTTCGGTGGACCTAGGGATCCAGAGGTCTTACCCAATGTTGCAACCATTACTCAAGCTCTTGAGGGCACAGGTCTTGAGATTATGGAGTTGAAGAATCGTGACGGTCAAATCCAGACTAGGGAAGGGCTGAAGCCCTCTGTCACCTTGGTTCTTCTGGCTAAGAGACCTGAATAGTTCTCCACTCTCGGTAAAGTTAGATAAACGAGTTCGAAAGAGTCTTTAGTGTCTAAGCAAATCAACATAGGCGTCATCGGTGGCGATGGCATTGGCCCAGAAGTAACAGCTATTGCCCTTGAGGCCATGAGCCTGGCTACCCGTGGCTCTGGAGTTGAATACGTCACCAAGGAATATGACCTAGGTGCTAGAAGATACCTTGCTACCGGTGAGATCTTGACCGAAGCTGACTTGGATTCTTTGAAATCGCATGATGCCATTTTGCTTGGAGCTATTGGTGACCCTAAAGTTCCTTCAGGTGTCTTAGAGCGTGGACTACTGCTAAAACTACGTTTTAGTTTTGACCATTACATCAACCTTCGTCCAACCAAGCTATACCCAGGAGTTATAAGCCCTTTGGCTCACCCAGGTGAAGTTAACTTTGTTGTTGTTCGTGAAGGCACAGAAGGTGCATACGTTGGTAACGGTGGTTCAATCCGTGTTGGTACCGAACATGAAGTTGCTAATGAAACTTCAGTGAACACAAGATTTGGCGTTGAAAGAACAGTTAGATACGCATTTGAATTAGCAGCTAACCGTGACCGTAAGAAGGTCACTCTGGTTCACAAACACAATGTTCTAGTAAATGCTGGTTCACTATGGCAAAGAACTGTTGATGAAGTAAGCAAAGAGTTTCCTGCTGTAACTGTGGAGTATCAACACATTGATGCAGCAACCATATACATGGTTACTGATCCTGAAAGATTTGATGTCATTGTCACAGATAACCTCTTTGGCGATATCTTGACTGATCTAGCTGCTGCTATCGGTGGTGGCATTGGTATCGCGGCCTCTGGAAATATCAACCCAACTGGACTATTTCCTTCAATGTTTGAACCAGTGCATGGCTCTGCTCCAGATATTGCTGGTAAAGGTATTGCTGATCCAACAGCCGCGATTCTTTCTGCGGCCATGTTGCTAGATCACCTAGGTAACCCCGTTGCTGCAGCAAGAATCGAAAGAGCAGTTGCAGCTGATTTAGCAGCTCGTGGGGATGCTAAACGAACCACAACTGAAATAGCTCAAAGTATTTTCGCTCAACTCTAAGGATTAGCTCATGGAATTCAAGATCATCAAATCTGATCACCCAATGCCTGATGCAGAACGTGAAGCATTACTTGAAAACCCTGCCTTTGGAGTGAACTTCACAGACCACCAGGTAATCATTGAGTGGACTAAAGAAGACGGTTGGCAGAATGCCAGAGTCGAACCATATGGTCCGATGTTGATGGATCCTTCAAGCGCTGTTCTGCATTACGGTCAAGAAGTTTTTGAAGGCATCAAGGCTTACCGTCACCAAGATGGTTCTATTCATACCTTTAGACCAACAGCCAACGGTGCAAGACTACAAAAATCAGCAAAGCGTATGGCACTTCCTGAATTACCTGTTGATGTTTTTGTTGAGAGCCTTAGAGCGCTTATCTCAGTTGATGCGGCTTGGGTTCCCCAGCCTGTAAATGAAAAGACTTTGTATTTCCGTCCTTTTGAAATAGCAGCAGAGAACTTCCTAGGTGTTCGTGCAGCTCACCGGGCTGAGTATCGAGTTATTGCATCTCCTGTTGGTCCTTACTTCACAGGTGGACTCAAGCCTGTGTCTATTTGGATTGCATTGGATTCAGCTAGAGCTGGTAAGTATGGAACCGGTGAGGCTAAGACTGGCGGTAACTATGCAGCTAGCCTGATCTCCCAAAACGAAGGTTATGAGAATGGTTGTTCTCAGGTTCTCTTCCTAGATGCTGAATCACACACATACATCGAAGAACTAGGTGGCATGAACGTTTTCTTCGTATACAAAGACGGCCATGTCGTTACTCCTTCTTTGGATGGAACTATTCTTCGAGGAATTACTAGAGACTCCATCATTCAGTTACTCAAAGACAGAGGCATTGCTGTTGAGGAGAGAGCAGTAACTCTGGATGAGGTTCGTAAAGGCTATAACTCAGGTGAAATAACTGAAGCATTTGCCTGTGGGACGGCTGCTGTTATTACTCCTGTTGGTCAGTTCAAATCAAGAGTTGAAACTATTGGTCCAGCTGATCCGCAACCAGGTGAACTTACTTCTTCACTTCGTGCAGAACTAACCGGTATTCAATACGGATTAGTTCCAGATCGTCACAACTGGTTAGTAAAACTTAGCTAATGAGAATTGCTAAGTTCCTAGTTCGCGACCAGGTTTCATGGGGTTTAGTTGATGGCCCTGAGATTGTTGTTTTTAGAGGTCATCCAATATTCCAAGGCTATGAAACAACAGGGGAGCGAGTTCCCCTAAAGGATGTTCAATTACTACCCCCAATATTACCAACTAGCAAGATCATCTGTATTGGTAAGAACTATGCAGATCATGCAGCTGAAATGGGCGGCGAGTTACCACCTGAACCGCTTATCTTCCTAAAGCCACTAACAACTGTTATTGGCCCAGGGGAGCAGATTGTTCTGCCTAAGATTTCTGAGCGTGTTGACCATGAAGGTGAATTAGCTATTGTCATCGGTCAATTGGCTAAAGATGTAACAGAAGATAAAGCTTTGGATTATGTCTGGGGTTTCACTATCGCCAACGATGTGACAGCAAGAGATATTCAAAACAAAGATGTTCAGTGGACTAGAGCTAAAAGCTTTGATACCTTCTGTCCACTAGGACCTTGGGTTGAAACCGAGTTTGTGGTTGATGGTCAAATACTTGAAACCAGAGTTGATGGTGAAGTTAGACAGCACGCTTCTATTGATCTGCTGATTCACAAAGTTCCAAAAATTATTCAGCATGTCTCTCAAGCGATGACCCTATTACCAGGTGATGTAATCCTCACTGGAACTCCAGCAGGTATAGGTCAGATTGAGTCAGGTCAATCAGTTGAGATAACCATTGAGGGCATCGGGACTCTAACTAACCCTGTCGCTTAGACTGGTTAGGTTATGTCAAACCTAATTACTGCACCTTTCTCAACAGCTACTGGATCTGACGTCAGAGTCCGTTTCTGCCCTTCCCCCACTGGAACTCCGCACGTAGGCCTAGTTAGAACTGCTCTGTTCAACTGGGCTTATGCTCGTCACACCGGTGGAACCTTTGTGTTCCGTATTGAAGACACCGATGCTGAAAGAGATAGCGAAGAATCATTTGAGATGATTCTTGATGGTCTTAAGTGGTTGGGATTGAACTGGGATGAAGGTGTTGGTGTTGGCGGACCTAACGAGCCTTACCGTCAGTCAGAACGAACCGATATTTATCTTGATGTCATCCAGAAGCTAAAAGCTTCAGGGCATATTTATGAAAGCTTCCTAACTGGCGAAGAAATAGATGAGCGCAACAAAGCTAACGGTAGAGCTGTTCAGCTAGGTTATGACAACTCAGAGCGAGAACTATCTGAAGAAGCTAAGGCTGCTTACAAAGCAGAAGGCAGGACACCAGCACTTCGTCTTCGTGTTCCAGATGTTGACATTACTTTTAATGACCTAGTTAGAGGAGAGATTACTTTCCCTGCTGGATCTTTCCCTGACTTTGTTGTGGTGAGACCTAACGGGCAACCGCTATACACTCTTGTGAACCCAGTTGATGATGCTCTTATGGGAGTTACCCATGTTCTTAGAGGTGAAGACTTGTTGTCTTCAACTCCAAGACAGATTGCACTTTATAACGCGATGTTTGAAGCTGGTATTACAAAATTCATCCCACAGTTTGGTCACCTTCCTTTTGTTATGGGTGAAGGTAATAAGAAGCTTTCGAAGCGTGATCCTGAATCAAACCTGTTTCATCACAGAGACCGTGGTTTCATTCCAGAAGGTTTATTGAACTATCTGGCTCTGCTCGGTTGGAGCATCAGTGCCGACAGAGATGTCTTTAGCCTGGATGAAATGGTCAAGGCATTCGATGTTAGAGACGTGAACCCTAACCCTGCACGCTTTGATCAGAAGAAGGCAGATTCCATCAATGCAAGTCATCTAAGACTGCTTTCTTTGGAAGATTTCACTAAGCGAATCATTCCTTACCTGCAGAGTGCTGGAGTTATCGGAGCAACTGTTACTGATAACGAGTTAGCTATTTTGACTGAGGCAGCGCCATTGATTCAGGAGCGCATCGTTGTCCTGAGTGAAGCTGTCCCCATGCTCTCGTTCTTGTTCGTCTCTGCAGATCAGATCGTTGTTGAGGAAGATGCCAAGACAGGATTACCTGAAAACAGCAAGGAAATAACTGAGGCAGCTATTGCTGTTTTAGAGAACCTTGAAGTATTCGAGACAGCGAAGATCCAAGAAATCTTGAATCAGAAACTAATTGAAGAGATGGCTCAGAAGCCTAGAAATGCCTTTGGACCGCTAAGAACAGCTATCTCAGGTAAGCGTATTTCACCACCATTATTTGAATCCATGCAGATACTAGGTAAGGCTGAAACCCTAGAGCGTCTTAGCCTGTTTGCTCGCTCTTTATAGTCATAGGTAGAATGGGGAGTCGAGCCAAAAGCTCGGCAACAACCCTTGGGGTATGGTGTAATTGGCAACACGAGTGATTCTGGTTCATTTGTTCTAGGTTCGAGTCCTGGTACCCCAGCTTTGACAGTCAGACTTTTTAGTCTGACTGTTTTGCTTTAATAGGGATTATGCGAAAACTGGAACGAGATGAAGCAGAGCTCTACTTTGAGCTCATTGAGCCTGATAAGGCAAAGGTTCTTTTAGAGCTCAGAGGGCGTTTAGTAAAACTAGCTAAAGCAGAACCAGAACTTATCATCAGTTATCAGTTACCCACCATCAGAGTGAAGGGTCAGAATTTTCTAGCCTTTGCTGCTTGGAATAACTTCTATTCCATTTACTTACTAAGTGGCAGCCTTGGAACCAAGATCGCTAAAGAGCTGACTCAAGGTGATCTGGACAAGTCCGCAATCAGGTTTGCCTGGGATGAGAAAGTAACAGATAAGACCCTAAAGCTTTTGATCAAAGCTAAAACAGAACAGTTAGCTGAAAGAGCTCGTTAGATCTCGATGCTTTCACCTGAGAGCAGATAGGTGAATTGACCACCCTTTGCTTCAGTGATTGCCCTGACTCGACCATTGTTGAGGTTGTGTCCAAATTCACTTAGCAGGGCATTGTGTGTGGCAATAGATCTCTTGTGATCAACTGCCTCAACAAAATCTATAATCTCGCCAACTTTGAGCCACGGAGCGCTGGTTGGAACAGCTAGTAGTTCAACTGGACGATCAGGCAAGGTAAATGAGTCACCTGGGTAGTAAACCTTGTCATTGATTAGCACTCCACGGTTTTCAATGATTGGAATACTTCTATGTATTTCGGCATGGAGGTCACCAAAGAATTCAATGGTGAAAGGACCAACTGGGTAGTGGTCACCGTGGTAAACCGCAGTTACGCTGTATTTAGCAAGGCGAGTCTTGACCTGAGGTGTGCCATAAATCTGAAGGTCAGGGTTATTGACCAGCAACCGCTCTAACTGAGCCTCAAAGCAATGATCATCATGGGCATGGGTAATCACAATAGCTAGCACATCGGTAAGGGAGTCTTGAGGCTCTGAGTATGAGCCTGGGTCTAGAACTAGCTTCTTACCCGCTTCTTCAAAGATTAGACAGGCATGGCCTTGCTTAGTGATTTTCATACTTTGAGAATACAGGCGTGGCAAACTTAGTGAGGCGTTATCTAACGGAGAAAACATTGGCAAAGAAGCAAGACCACGACTGCACAGCACACAACTCGGCTAAAGATCCACGTTGTGTCTGCGATCACAACCCAGGTGGGGAGTGTCACTGCCCACCTAATGAATGTAAATGTAATCAGGAACATCATTTAGTCGGAGAAACCCAAGAAGGCCATAACTGCTGTGCTACCGGTGGCGAGCACCAAGATCCAGCAAGTCACAACCATGGGGATCATTCGGGTCATCAAGGTCATGATCATTCTCACCATGATCCCGCTATGTTCAAAAAGCAGGTATTTCTTGCTACCGCACTAACTATTCCAACTGTTTACTTCTCACACACAGTTCAGATGTTGTTGGGCTATCAAGCAATCTCTTTCCCATTTTCAAATTACATTCCAGCTGTGCTTGGGATGATTATGTTCTTTAGCTCAGGTCGTATTTTCCTAACTACTGGTTGGCAGGAGCTCAAGGACAAGAAGCCAGGCATGATGGCGCTTATTGCCATGGCACTGGTAGTCGCCTTTGGTTATAGTTTTGCGTTGAGCGTTTCAGAACTCTTTGGTTCACCTATCGGTCACATGGATTTCTGGTGGGAACTAGCAACGCTTATCACCATCATGTTGGTAGGTCACTGGATTGAGATGTCTGCTGTGATGAGTGCATCAAATGCCTTAGGTGCATTACAGAGCATGCTGCCAGATACCGCAGAAGTTCTTAAAGGTGAGAAGTATGTCACCATGCCAGTTTTCAGAATTAGAGCTGGTGACCAGATCGTTGTTAGACCAGGATCTGTAATTGCTATCGATGGAATTGTGATTTCGGGTTCTGCTAAGGTCAACGAATCCATGCTTACCGGTGAAGCAGCTCTAGTTGAGAAAGAGGCTGGTTCACCAGTATTCGCTGGAACAGTGAACTCGCTAGATTCAGATCTCAAAGCAGGTTCATTGGTTATTCAAGCAACTGCAACTGGTGCTGATACTGCCTTCTCCCAAATAGTGAAAATGGTTGATGAAGCTCAGAAATCTAAATCAAAGACTCAACGCTTGGCTGATAAGGCTGCTGGTTGGTTGTTCTATGTTGCATTGGGTTCAGCTGTTCTTACTTTGGTTTATTGGCTAGTAAATGGAACACAGGATGTGAACTTTGTTTTAGAGCGAGTGGTAACTGTTTTAGTTATCGCCTGTCCTCATGCCTTAGGTCTAGCTATTCCTTTAGTAACAGCAATTACAACTGCTAAGGCAGCTTCCTCCGGTTTGCTTATTCGCAATAGGCAAATGTTTGAACAGGCGGCCAAACTACACTTTGTCCTGTTTGATAAGACAGGAACTTTGACTAGAGGATCCAGAGGAGTTGCAACTATTCGTATTGCAACTAACTCCAAGATCAAAGACGCCGACAAGTTACTAGCCCTTGCTGCTGCCGCAGAGTTCAGTAGCGAGCACTCTATTGCTAAAGCAATAGTTGATGCTTCGGTGAATAGACAGCTCAAATTAGCTAAGGCTAAGAACTTTGAATCTTTAGCTGGTA